>JACZQS010000251.1 GCA_022545625.1 Pseudomonadota bacterium | reverse complement strand
ATGACTATGTGATTAGCCATTATTCGACTTAGGAGTCCGACAGACTCCCAGGATTTTTTTATTTATTTCCTGTAATTTCGCAGGCCAGCTCGTACACCGAACCATTATAGCTGGCACGGACGATAACCACCGAAGCCTCCATCGGTGCCTTCGGTGAATTAGCCGGGGTCAATATGATATCTAACTGATCGCCTACTTCGAATTTTTCGGTAGCGGTAAATAATATGCCCTTGCTACTGAGGTTGACAACGTGGCCCTCTAACGACTGTTTTTCACCTTTCTTCGAATAGCTGAGCTGACAATCAATTGCCATGCGCAGGAAGTCTCTTTTTTCTGCAATATTATTCATCGTTCCATATTGAGTTTCAACACTACAGGTTTTATAGACCATAAATTATTATTTTCATAGCGAGAACATTTGTTGCAGAGACTAACAGCCCGAAAAATCTAATCGTGGTTTTACCAAATCGCGCGGCAGGCCCTGGATTAGGGGAGAAAACACCGGGACATTATCGATGGCTTGAACCCTAACCCGGTATGGCGCTTCAAACCATAGATTAGATGGGTTCAAGCGGCGTTGACAATTCATTGAACAACCGTTTCATGTGCTCGACAGCCTCACGTCCACGATCGGTCAGTTGACCGCCGTCTGGGCGGGAGATGATTCCTTTCTCGCACAGTCGCTCCGCTGCCGCAACCATTGCCGGGTCGCCAATGGTAGACAAATCGATTCCTTCATCGGTCAAATTCAGGCTGATTCGTCTGAGCAAACTCAATTCTTCGATCAATTCAGGGTCTAAATGCATTTTGCCACCTGCTTAACATTAGCGTGTATCTCGCCTGGATAAAGTTCTATGGCCTTGGGTCGTCATCCTCTTTTTCCGGTATTAACAAATCGCTACGGGTAATACCCAGGGCAAGCACCGAGGTAGTTGCAACGTATACGGATGAATAGGTACCGACAACTACGCCTATGATAAGAGCCAGTGCAAACGAATGAATCGCTTCACCGCCAAGGAAGAACAATGACAGCAATACCAACAGGGTTGTAAATGAGGTCATCAGGGTGCGAGATATGGTTTGATTAATCGATATATTAGTGACTTCCAGGGCTGTTTTTTTGCGGATTTTTCGAAAATTCTCACGCACCCGGTCAAACACGACAATGGTGTCATTAAGCGAATAGCCTATGACCGCCAGAATTGCGGCAAGCACGCTCAAATCAAAGTCCAGCTGTAACACGGAGAAAATCCCCAGGGTAATCACTACATCGTGAATCAGGGCAGCTACCGCGCCCAGCGAAAAGCGAAATTCAAACCGCCATGACACGTAGATCAAGATAGCTATTAACGCATAAAGCACTGCAAGGCCGCCATCCTCGGTGAGTTCTTCACCCACCTGTGGTCCGACAAAATCAACCCGGCGTACATCGATCCGGGATTCACTGGCCTCGTTTAAAACAGCGATTATTTGCGAACTGAGTTCGGCTTTATCCTGGTCCACTTTCGGCACCAGGCGTATCAATACTTCCTTGGCGCTACCAAAATGCTGCACGATCGCATCGCTAAAGCCACTGCTTGCGAGGGCATTGCGAATCGGCTGTAATTCTACCGATTGGCGATAGCCAACCTCGATGACGCTGCCACCGGTAAAATCGATGCCAACATTAAGTTTCAGGACCGCCAGACTAACGATAGAAACCAGTAGCAGGGTCGCCGACATCAGCATTGCGGGCTTGCGAAGGCCCATAAAATCGAACTCGGAATAAAGTTGTTTAGCCATTTCTAGTGTGCCTATATCGCCAGTCTGGTTACCGTTTTGCGGCCGTAAATTAAATTAATGACTGCCCTGGTACCAAAAATAGCGGTAAACATCGAAGTGACAATTCCGATCGACAGGGTTATCGCAAATCCCTGAATCGGGCCGGTGCCAAATCCAAACAGGACTATGGCAGCTATCAACGTGGTGATATTGGCATCGATGATGGTACCGAATGCTTTTTCGTAACCGGCATAAATAGCTGCCTGCGGGGTATTGCCGATTCGAAGCTCTTCGCGTATTCGTTCAAATATCAATACATTGGCATCGACCGCCATACCCACTGTCAATACGATACCGGCGATACCCGGCAAGGTCAGCGTGGCCTGCAACAATGACAGCACCGCTAACATCAAGACCAGGTTCAAGGTCAGCGCCAGATTCGCTACCAGTCCGAAAATCTTGTAATAAAACGCCATGAAAATTAATACGGCGATAAAACCGACGACTACCGAGATAAATCCCCTGTCTATATTTTCCTGGCCCAGGCTAGGACCTACGGTCCGTTCTTCGACGATTACCATCGGCGCGCGTAACGCACCGGCACGTAATAGCAAGGCCAGGTCCCGGGATTCGCGGGTACTGTCGAGTCCAGTAATTTCGAAACGCTTGCTGAGTTGATCACGAATCGTAGCGACATTGATAACCTGTGTGTCGGTTGTTTTAAAGCGGCGAGTTTCACCATCGATTTCACGATATTCGAACTTGTCTTCGATGAAAACTACCGCCATCGGCTTGCCGATGTTATCGCGGGTGATTTTGCTCATCCGATCAGCACCCTTGGCATTCATCGTAATCGTCACGTTAGGCGTTCCTGAACGCGTATCGATACCCGATGCGGCGCCGACGATCTGGTCACCAGTGACAATGACGCTGCGTTTCAACAGCACCGGGCTTTTATCGCTTCGCTGGTATAATTTTGCGCCCAACGGGGCCTTACCCGATGCAGCGGCGATCTTCCAGTCGTTAAAACTACCGTAAACCAGACGAAATTCGAGCGTTGCGGTAGCGCCGAGGATTTCCTTGGCTCGCACGGTGTCCTGCACTCCGGGTAACTGCACCACCACCCGATCGTCACCCTGGCGCTGGATCACGGGCTCGGCCACACCCAGTTCGTTGACTCGATTTCTCAGGGTTGAAATATTTTGCTCAATCGCAGATTTCTTCTCGGCCTCTAGTGCGGCCTGATTTAAACTCAACTCGACAAACCAGCTGCGGTCATCGTTAGCATTGGTAAACAGAAAATTTCGGTATTCGTCTTCGAGTATCAATCTGGCCTCGTCTCGCGCCGCCACACTGTTAAATCGGGTACTGATCTTTTCGCCGACAACCTGCACGCTTTTATAACGGATTTTTTCACCGCGCATAAAAATACGGATTTCTCCGGCCACCCGTTCCAGCGATTTCTCGATGGCGGAATCCATATCGACTTCCATCAGGAAGTGCACCCCGCCACGCAGGTCAAGCCCGAGGTACATCGGCAGCGCATTAAGATTAGTCAACCATTCCGGAGTTGCCGGGGCAAGATTCAGTGCCACACCGTAACGCTTGTCGATATCGGCTAAAATCTCGCGTATCTGGGTGACCGCCCTGAGCTGCTGGTCTCCAGAGTCAAAGCGAATAAGCAGGAAGCCAGTATCCAGCTCGATCGAACGATATTCGATTCCTTCGTTTTCGAGTAGATCGCTGACTCGCGCCAGTTCGACCTCATCTATCAAATTCACCCGATGCGAAATTTGCACCGCCGGGTCTTCACCGTACAAATTAGGTGCGGCATAAATTAACCCGCTGAGGACAATCAGGGTAAGGAGAATATACTTCCATGGGGCGTAATAATTGACCATGTGGAATTACAGACCTTTGAGAGTACCCTTCGGCAACACGGTGGCCACCGCATTGCTCTGTAATTTTACTTCGACATTTTTGGCAATCTGGCAGGTTAAAAAATTATCCCCGACATCGGTAATTTTAACCAGTAAGCCACCATTGGTAATGATTTCATCGCCCTTTTTCAAGGCTGCGACCAGGGTTTTGTGTTCCTTGGCTTTTTTCTGTTGAGGTCTGATCAGTAGAAAGTAAAAAATACCGAACATAATAATGAGTGGGAGAATTGCAGTAAAATCAAACCCACCGGATTGGCCGCCTGCACTTTGAGCCATCGCATCACTAATAAAAAAACTCATATTTATTTACCCTTGGTTATATCTAAGGAAGCTCTACCTTTTGCAGAGATTCTGTCACGGTGAATCAGTCGCCAACTGTCGCCAGCCAGCCCCGAAGCGGCGCGTAT
>JACZQS010000250.1 GCA_022545625.1 Pseudomonadota bacterium | reverse complement strand
GCTGCGTGAACTTTATCCGCGGTTAATCTGCTGCAATATCTCGGGCTACGGTGAGCAGGGCGAATATCGCGATATGAAAGCCTACGACCTGCTGGTCCAGTGCGAATCGGGACTCACGTCGATTACCGGTACCCCGGATGCACCTGGCCGGGTTGGTTTTTCAATCTGCGATATCACTTGCGGAATGCAGGCATACACTTCGATTCTGGAAGCCTTGATAGAACGCCAGCATAGTGAGGAAGGCTGTGTCATCCAGGTTTCATTATTTGACAGTGTGGCTGAATGGATGGCGGTACCATTACTGCATTATGATTATACCGGCACCATACAACCACGGGTTGGTATTAATCATGCGACGATATGCCCTTACGGCGCCTATTCGACCCGTGACAATACCAGCGTCGTTATTGCCATACAGAATGAACGGGAGTGGCAGAACTTTTGTAGAAATGTGCTTGGGCAACCCGAATTACTCGATGATCAGCGGCTGCTCTCCAATCAACAACGCGTGACCCACCGCGACCTGGTCGATCAACTGATCAATGATGTTTTTTCGACCATCGACCAGGCTACAATTATTCAACGACTCGGGCAGGCTGGCATCGCATTTGGACGATTAAATGATGTCGCCGGTCTGTCCCGGCATCCTCAATTACGACGCATGCAGATCAGCACACCCTCGGGCCCGGCCAGTGTTGCGGCATCGGCGGCAATCCGCTCGAACGCGCCCAGCAAGATCAAGGCAGTCCCGTCCATCGGGGCGCACAGTGATTCTATTCGCAATGAATTTGCCTGAGTCTCGATGCGGGAAATCGATAGCAGCAGATCAATCACCGAAGCTCTGACTGTGAAACAGGTTATTTTCGACTTGTTTAGCGACTGACTCATCAACATAATAGTCGATTTGGTCGAGTCACGAGTCATGCGCGTTAAGTTGACCTCACTGTTATTCTTATTGCTGTTCACGGCAGTCCTCTCGGCCTGCGGCAATAAGGGCCCGTTGACACTGCCGGACGAAGAGAAAAAAACTCAGCAGGAGGGCTAGCCCGCCTTAATATGTGATATCTGTGGACCATTTCAATTACAAAGACGATGCCCTGTTTTGCGAAGATGTTGCAATCAGCACGCTGGCCGAAACCTACGGCACACCGTTGTACGTCTATTCGCGTGCAACGCTGGAGCGACACTGGCATGCGTTTGATGCGGCACTCGCCGGTCGGGACCACCTGGTCTGTTACGCGGTAAAGGCTAATTCGAATCTCGCTGTGTTGAATGTGCTGGCGCGACTGGGTTCGGGCTTTGATATTGTATCGGGCGGTGAACTGCAGCGCGTGCTGCGCGCCGGTGGCGATCCCGACAAGATCATATTTTCCGGGGTTGGTAAGCTCGCGGAAGAAATGGAGTTGGCGCTGGAGTCCGGAATCCACTGTTTTAACGTCGAATCGGAGCAGGAACTCGACCAGTTAAATGCGATAGCGGGGCGAAACCAACGCGTTGCCCGCGTCTCGTTTCGGGTCAATCCAGACATCGACGCAAAGACCCATCCATACATTTCGACCGGGCTGAAAGAAAACAAATTTGGTATCAACTTTGAGGACGCCGAAAGTGTTTATTTGAAAGCCAAGGGCCTGGCGCATATAGATGTCATCGGCATTGATTGCCATATTGGGTCACAGTTGACCGAGTTATCACCTTATGTCGACGCCCTCGAACGCCTGCTTATCCTGATAAAGCGTTTGAAAGCGAAAGGTGTAGAGATCCAGCATCTCGATCTCGGCGGTGGACTCGGCATCCGCTATAAGGATGAAACCCCGCCTCTACCGGAGGAATGGTTGAGTGCATTACGAAATCAGCTGAATGGTTTTGACGGTACCGTCGTCATCGAGCCAGGTCGTGCAATTGCCGGAAATGCGGGGGTGCTGGTGAGCCAGGTGAATTACATCAAGCATTCTAAAGACAAGAACTTCGCGGTAGTCGATGCGGCGATGAATGATATGATCCGTCCATCGCTATACGATGCCTGGCTTGAAATTATCCGTGTCGATTTACCCAGTGATGAGCCATTACGGGTTTATGATATCGTCGGTGCGATTTGTGAAACCGGTGATTTTCTCGGCAAAGATCGGTCCATGCAGCTAGCCCAGAATGATCTGATTGTTATTCGTTCATCCGGTGCCTATGGATTCTCAATGTCGTCAAATTACAATTCACGAAACCGCGCAGCCGAAGTAATGGTTGATGGCGATCGGCATTATTGTGTGCGTGAGCGCGAAGTGTTTGAACAATTGATCCAGGGCGAGTCCCTGTTACCCTGAACCGGCGATATCGGTGCGGTTAAAATTCAGCAAAATGCACGGTCTCGGCAATGACTTCATCGTCATTGACGCAATCAATCAAAATTTTAAGCCCGAACCGGCGCAAATACGCGCATGGTCGAAGCGCAATTCCGGTATCGGTTTTGATCAATTGTTAATTGTCGAAAAAGCAGAATCCGGGCAGGCTGATTTTAAATATCGAATATTTAATGCTGACGGTAGTGAGGTCGAGCAATGTGGTAACGGTGCTCGCTGCTTTGCGCGCTTTGTACGCGAGCAGAAACTAACCGACCTCAGGCTAATTTCGGTGGAAACCAGTGGCGGTATTATTCAACTCGAACTACTCGATGATAATCGGGTTCGGGTGAATATGGGGGTTCCACAATTTGACCCGCAACGCATCCCGCTGGATACCGATCAGCAGTCCGATCAATATACGCTCGATACCAATGGACAGACCATACGGTTTAGTGCCCTGGCAATCGGAAATCCTCATATCGTGATTCAGGTTGACGATATCGAACTAGCCGATGTTGGGACAATCGGGGCATTACTGGAATCACACCCGTTTTTCCCGCAACGGGTGAATGTTGGTTTCATGCAGGTGATCGATTACAGCAATTTCAGGCTCAGGGTATTTGAGCGAGGTGTGGGTGAAACCAGAGCCTGTGGTTCGGGTGCCTGTGCTGCGCTGGTGGCGGGCCAACGTCTTGGTCTGCTCGGCCAGCAGGCGAGCGCAGAATTACGCGGTGGTGAACTCAAACTCGAATGGCAAGGCGAGGCAAACCCCGTTATGATGATAGGTGAAACTGCGATGGTGTTTGAGGGTGAAATTGACAATGACTAAAACTACCGCCAAGCCAAAGGCTAGCACTGCATCGGACGAGGCGAAGGTCATAGACTATTTACAAAAAAACCCCGAAATGTTGATGTCTTATCCAGAGGTATTTACCGCCCTGGCGATCCCCCACCACGGTGGTGGCGTAGTTTCCCTGGTAGAACGACAGTTGAAAATCCTGCGTAATGAAAACCGCAAGATGGAAAAAAAATTGGTCGAACTGGTTAGTATCGCTCGTGAAAACGAAGAACTGAACCAGCGTTTCCACCGCCTTGCGCTGGAGCTGTTGAATACCGATTCGCTCGACGACGTGTTGTCCACGGTGCAGGACCAGGTGCAGACGTTTTTTAACACCGACTACGTCTGTTTCAAATTTTTACCTGATGTTACCGATAAAAAGAAAAGGCTGAATAACCATTATCTGGACTCAAAAAGCGGTATTGTGGCTGCGTTAAAACCCTGGCTGGAAAAACGCAGGCCGGTCTGCGGTCAACTCGAGCACAAGGTTATTCGCGAGTTATTCGGCGATGAAATAATGGTGGAATCGAGCGCACTGATACCGCTATACCATACTGCTGAGATTGGACTACTCTGCCTCGGCAGTGCCAGCAAAGACCGCTTTAACAAGAACATGGGGACGATATTCCTCAAACATCTCGGTGAACTGGTCAGCAGCCGTATCCAGGGGCTTCTCGATGTTTAAGGAACCCCCGATCAAGTTATGAAACCGGAAAAATATCTGGAAGACTATATCCAGGTATTGCGCAGCGAAAAATATTACTCACCCCACACCTGCAAAAATTATTCGCGTGATCTGAAAAACTTTGCCCAATATTTAGCTGCGAACGCAATCGATAATTGGACCGATGTCAATTATAGCCTGGTCAGTACTTACACCGCACATCGATTCCGAAACGGGCTGAAAAGTCGCTCGATACAACGCGAACTTTCTTCAATCCGTGGTTTTTA
>JACZQS010000249.1 GCA_022545625.1 Pseudomonadota bacterium | reverse complement strand
ATTCCGATGCGCCCAGGCTCTTCGTGCGCCGCGACCATCCGTGCGGCGCCGATGGCATTGAAGGCGCGGACGATGCGGGCGCCAGGGAGCAATTCCGCCGAGGCGAGACCTGCGCCTTTCTTCCGAGCCCACGTCGCGATGTTACCGTCACGCGAGACGAATGGGTTGCACGTATCGATCACTACCTTGCCCTTGATCAGCTCCGCCAGATCCTCGCCGACTGCAGGCAGTGAGCCGTAAGGAACCGAGATCATCAGCACTTCGCCAAATGCGGCGGCTTCCCTCGGCGTTCCTGCATGTGCCTTGGCCCCGAGTTTGGCGGCGAGCGCTTTATCATGCTCGATGTGGCGCGATGAAAACATGACTTCGTGTCCAGCTTTCACCCACACGCCGCCGAGCGCGCCGCCGACTCTGCCCGAGCCGACGATGCCAATATTCATTTTGACAGCATTTGCAGCGCGCGACGTGAGCGGCAGTCCCTCGAGCATCAGCACCGCCGTGGCGACCCCGGCAACCTGTAAAAATCGGCGACGGCTTTGTCTCGTGATGGCTCTCGCTTTCATGGCGGGTCTCCATAGATTACGGTTGGCCTATTCGGGGGACAGTATACCTATTTACTGAAATCTGGCTTACTTTCCGAGGTTTTTGGTAACAGCTTCTCGCTTGAACTCAGCACTATAACGTTTATATCTTTTCGGTTTCGTCATCTGACACCTCCTAGCGCTGTTCGCGCCTATTCTAGGTGTCCACCAATTCAGAGCAAGACCAAAGTGCCCTAAAGAGACATTCGGCTAATTCAATATTTCCTTCTATATACAGGGTGGAAAAGGAGCGGGGAGTGGGTTTATTTACAGGCATTTTTGGCTAGACTTTTGCTAAGATGGCTTTTATTCTTCTTGCACTTCCAGTCTCATTATAGTCTTCATTTTCTGATACCTAATAATTACTAAGCTAATAAAGAGACGAGTTGATCTATACCGACCTGACCCGACGCAAAGATGATGATTCCGCTTATAATGAGGCGTGCCACTTTGTCATAAAACTAGGCACGGCCGTACATGGCTATGGACCCTCTGCCGCTAGACTTGAATCCTATCTCAATCGGGTGACCGATATCCTGGGGTATAATGGGGTCTTTCGCTCGACACCCTCAGAAATTACATTTGCTTTTTCTAAACGCGACCAGCGGTGGCAACGTACCCATATCGCGCCAGTTCCGGTGGGCGGATACAACATGGCCAAGCTGGCCTATGTGGGCGAGCTGGTAGAGGAACTGGTTTCTGGCAAGCGCTCTATTGTTGAGGCTTCGGATCGGTTGGATGAAATCGATGCTATGCCCAGTCCGTGGGGCGTCCTCACCTATGCCCTGAGTTTTGTGCTCGTTGGCGTGGGGTTCGCCGGATCAATTCAGGGAAACCTGTGGGATATTGTGATCTCTGGCATTCTCAGTCTCGCGGTTTATATAATTGTTGTTATTTCGGATAAAGTCGGTGGGCGATTTGCCGATGCCTTGCCATTTGTATCCGCTTATTTTGCCGGGATCTGTGCGGCGGGGATCAAAATTTTTCTGCCAGAAATCAATCACACTTTAGTCACGCTATCCGCCATTGTGATCCTGATTCCCGGATTTATGGTTTCAGCCGGGATTATTGAAATCGTCGAAAACCATGTGGTTGCAGGATCTGCCCGTTTGGTGGGAGGCCTGGTCTATCTCATCAAGCAATTCACCGGGGCCTGGCTCGGTATTGCCTCAGTGGAGATCATTTGGGCTTTGGAAGATGGCGCGATCGGGTCTTCGAATTCTGGTAATGAGACCTGGATCTATATTGCCTTTCTTTTCTTAGGCCTATGTTTTGCCTATCAAACCCTGTTGCGAGACTTTATCTGGGTTTTGATTAGCTGTGCCTTTTCCTATGCTGCCGTTATTATCAGTAGCAATCTTCTTTCGGGGGATTTAGGGACACTCTTTGGTGCCACGGCTGCGGGGATTTTTGCCAATCTATGGGTCAGAGGAACCGGACGCCCGACGTCGATTGTTCTCATTCCGGCAATCACGGTCCTAGTGAGCGGTTCAATTGGCTTTCGCGGCTTGATGGTTGCTGCCGTGGGCCAAACTGATCAAGGCGGGGATCAGTTCATGCAGATGTTTATTGTCGCGCTTGCTATTTCCGCAGGGCTGCTGGTTTCAAATACCATTCTCCGCCCAAAAATTACGCTATAAGATCTTAAGGCAAGAATGGATCAGCTGATAGTGCATTAACGTTTTTTCAAAATGCCAATGTTCGGATATGTCGAAGGTCGGCTCAGTGCCGATCAGACCCATTCATTTCCATCTGATGAACGTCGGCTACCTGGAAGCTGTCATTGAAATCTGAATCTTGAATACATACTCAGTGCCCAATCAGGATATTCAAATGTGCAATTTAGCCTATCAAAACACGGACAGTTTGGTTTTAGTTGTGAACAATTCCAATACCTTCGAGCCGACACGTGAATTGCCATAAGCGTCGAGTTCCGGTGACCAGACACAAATTGACAGTACTCCCGGGATAACACCGACGATACCGCCTCCGACGCCGCTTTTGGCAGGAATACCAACGCGATAGGCGAAATTTCCGACTGCGTCGTATAGTCCGCAAGTCAGCATGACGGCATTGATTCTTTTTGCCCGCCTGGCAGGAATTAATTTTTCGCCGGTAATTGGCGATGTCCCCCTGTTGGCGAGATGGAGGAACGCGCGTGCCATATCGGTACACGACATGGCCAGCGCACATTGATGGAAATAAACGTCCAGAACTTCCTCTACATTGCAACGAAAATTACCATGGCTCTTGAGGAAATAAGACATGGCGAAATTAAGATGGCCATACTCCTTTTCCGACATCGCGACTTCCTCGTCGTATTGCAGGGCAGGGTTTTGTGACAGATGCCTGACATACTCCAGCATTGTCCGCCCGGCGTTTTGATCATAGGAAACGACAGTGTCGGTCGTCACCAAGGCTCCGGCATTGATGAAGGGATTCCTGGGAATGCCTCGCTCTTTCTCCAACTGGACAAGAGAATTAAACGGGTTACCCGACGGTTCGCGGCCAACCCTGGTCCAAAGTTTTGCGCCTTCCAATTTAAGAGCCAGGGAAAGGGCGAAGACCTTCGACATGCTCTGAATGGAAAACGGTTCATCTGCGTCACCGAACCTAAACTCTTCTCCCTCAACCGTCGCTACGGTGATACCGAATTTCTTCGGCGGCACTCTGGCCAGGGCAGGAATGTAATCGGCGACCTTACCCTTGCCGAACTCGCGTTGGACCTGCTGTCCAATATTTTCCAGAATACGCTGGTAGTTCATGTTTCATACGCTTTGGTGAAATACGCGGATCATAGAAGGGTTTCCAAACAACCCTCAAATCTACTCCGATTGTACGAAAATTATACCGCCATGGAAATTGCCCGATTTTGTCCCTAACAATAATATTCTCGTTATTCGCTGTAGATGCCGTAATGTTAATATCTACGCTTCACGAACGGCTCTTATGTGCCGTAAGCCGAAGTTAATCTAGGAATTTTGAACGTCCGCTATCGGGAAAGCTGACCTTCAGATTTCATCGCTGGAGGGACGCTTAGTGCCCAAAGCGGACTCTCACAATTTAAGAATGAGCGTCTGTTTTGGGGAAGCAAATCCTCGTTTAAACGTGGTCTGTCCCCTATTACTGCCTCGTGCTAGATATTCCGTAGGCATTAGGCTCCAGGCTCTTGACGATAAACAGAGGTGTTCCATCTTCGGTCTGGGTAATCTCTTTCAGGTCCAGAAATTCCGTGTTGTCCAGAGGCTGTTTATTGCTATCTAGTAACAACATCAAATTTGGCCGTAACCGTTGGGAGGGAGATGCGGCAACCACGATTGCCACTTCGCCTGAAGATAGTTCAACCAGGGTACCAGCCGGAAAAATCCCGACGGCCTGGATAAACTGGTCAACTATCTCTGCCTGAAAATAGGTGTCTTTCCACTCATAAAGCTGTTTTATCGCAAGGGTAGGGGAGATCGCACTGGAATAAATTCGGTCGCTGGTAATTGCATCATAACAATCGACTATCGCGGCTATTCGGGCAAACACCGGTATTTTATT
>JACZQS010000248.1 GCA_022545625.1 Pseudomonadota bacterium | reverse complement strand
TATTCCCTGCCCCAGCGGGCCGGTGGTGGTTTCTATTCCTGGCGTATAGCCGTATTCGGGGTGCCCGGGTGTCTTGGAATGTAGCTGGCGAAAATTTTTCAAGTCGTCTATCGATACTTCGTAGCCGGTTAAATGCAGTACCGAATAGGGCAGCATCGAAGCGTGCCCGTTGGACATGATAAAACGATCGCGATCAACCCAGTCGGGATTCTGAGGATTGTGCCGCATGAAATCGCTATACAACACCTCGGCGATATCGGCCATGCCCATTGGCCCACCGGGGTGACCTGAATTAGCCTTTTGCACAGCATCCATACTTAACGCTCGAATGGCATTGGCAAGCGCTCTATGTGATGGCATATCTAAACTCCCGAAAACCTGGTTATCGTAATTTCCCTTCACCGACTATGGATCTTGGGAATACGGGTCTATCTCACGGATGGTCTGCGCATTCGAAAAGCGCCCTGTCCAATGAAGCGCGACATTCTCTCGCAAATGTAAATCTACGGCAACTCAAAATAATATTTGCACTGATTAAAATAGTTTAAGGCCGATACCAATTGAAGCCTTGCTGTCTATTGCGTTTTACTCAGGAAGCGCCTATAAAGACGCTCTTTGACAATCTCAGCGCTGATAATGGCAAAATCCTTCACTTTTACCTCGGAATCTGTCTCCGAGGGGCATCCGGATAAGGTCGCCGACCAGATTTCCGATGCGGTACTGGATGCGTTGCTCGAGCAGGACAAAGAATCGCGTGTCGCCTGTGAAACCCTGGTTAAAACCGGCATGGTCATGCTGGCCGGAGAAATCACCACCAGTGCCTGGGTCGATATGGAAGCCCTGGTGCGTAAAACAGTGAACGATATTGGATATGACAATCCTGAATGCGGATTCGACGGCAACACCTGTGCCGTACTTACCGGTTTAGGCAAACAATCGGTCGACATCGCTATGGGTGTGGACGAATCGTCCGATCATCAACAGGGCGCTGGCGACCAGGGGTTGATGTTTGGCTATGCCAGCAACGAGACCGAGGTGCTGATGCCGGCACCGATAACCTATGCCCATCGACTGGTACGACGCCAGTCCGAAGTGAGAAAGTCAGGTGAATTAAGCTGGTTACAACCAGATGCAAAAAGCCAGATCACTTTCCGCTACGATGATTACAAGCCGGTCGGTATCGAAGCGGTAGTATTGTCCACACAACATTCGGAAGATGTAGACCTCGACACGCTACGCGAAGCGGTGATGGAAACCATATTGAAACCGGTACTGCCGGAAGAGTGGTTCTCGCAGTGTAAAAACGAGAATATCCACGTCAATCCCACCGGGCGTTTTGTCATCGGTGGGCCGGTAGGCGATGCCGGGTTAACCGGACGCAAGATTATTGTCGATACCTACGGAGGCATGGCGCGCCATGGTGGGGGTGCATTTTCAGGTAAGGATCCTTCGAAGGTTGATCGCTCGGCCACTTACGCTGCTCGCTACGTGGCTAAGAATATAGTCGCCGCAGGTATTGCAGATCGCTGTGAAATTCAGGTTTCCTATGCAATAGGCGTCGCCGAGCCAACTTCGATCAGCGTCGATACCTTTGGTACTGGTCATATCGACGATGACAAGATCATTGCCTTGATCCGTCAGCATTTCGATCTGCGTCCCAAGGGCTTAATAGCGATGCTCGACCTGCTACGGCCGATTTACCAGCAAACCGCGGCCTATGGACATCTGGGTCGTGAAGACATCGACCTCAGTTGGGAGAAAACAGATAAAGCCGAGGTGCTAAAATCCGACGCTGGTTTATAGTTTCTTAAATCGCCTGGCAGTCTATTAATTGACTGGCGGGTGCACAAACAGCCTGTACCTACAGGCGCTATGATGCGAGGGGCGCTGCGACAGAATATCTGCCAGGCTCGTATCGTTGTTGTGAATAACGGCGCTCATAAATACATCGAACGAAGGTTTATTTATGAATGCGCAGGTAGAAAACTCTCAGGACTACACGATTGCTGACATCTCCCTTGCCTCCTGGGGGCGCAAGGAAATATCGATTGCCGAAACCGAAATGCCCGGACTGGTATCGTTGCGCAGCAAGTATGGCAAGCAACAACCGCTCAAGGGTGCCCGAATCGCGGGCTCCCTGCATATGACCATTCAAACGGCTGTCTTAATCGAAACTCTGGTCGTACTCGGCGCCGAGCTGCGCTGGGTATCCTGTAATATATTTTCAACACAGGATCACGCGGCGGCGGCTATCGCCGAATCCGGGGTACCGGTATTTGCATTCAAGGGTGAATCACTGGCCGAATACTGGCAGTTCACCCACCGCCTGATGGAGTGGCATGATGGCGGTACACCTAACATGATTCTCGACGATGGTGGTGATGCGACGATGCTGATCACGCTAGGCAGCAAAGCCGAACAGGATATCTCGGTGCTGGACAATCCCGGCAGTGAAGAAGAGATCGTGATGTATTCCTCGATCAGGGAAAAACTAGCCGAATCACCCGGCTGGTACTCAAATGTATTAAAAAACATTAAGGGGGTGACAGAGGAGACCACCACCGGTGTACATCGCCTGTACCAGATGCAGGAGCGGGGTGAATTGCCGTGCCCCGCCTTCAACGTCAACGATTCGGTTACCAAGTCAAAATTCGATAACCTTTACGGTTGTCGCGAGTCGCTGGTCGACGGAATCAAACGGGCTACCGACGTCATGATCGCCGGTAAGATTGCCCTGGTACTGGGCTACGGAGACGTCGGTAAGGGTTGTGCTCAATCTCTGAAGGGTTTGGGAGCTACTGTATGGATCACCGAAATCGATCCTATTTGTGCGCTACAGGCTGCTATGGAAGGTTTTCGTATCGTACGAATGGACGATGCCTGCAAAGAGGCCGACATATTTGTCACTACCACCGGTAATTTTAATGTCATCCGCCACGATCACATGACGCAAATGAAAGACCAGGCTATCGTTTGCAACATCGGCCACTTTGACAATGAAATCGAAATATCTGCACTACGGCAATACCAGTGGGAAAATATCAAACCGCAGGTTGATCATGTTATTTTCCCCAATGGTAATCGAATCATACTACTCGCCGAGGGTCGCCTGGTGAATCTCGGTTGCGCTACAGGACACCCCAGTTTTGTCATGTCTAATTCATTCACCAACCAGACCCTGGCGCAAATGGAAATTTTCTGTAACCCCGGAAAATACGATAATGAAGTTTACACGCTGCCCAAGCGCCTGGATGAAGAGGTCGCCCGCCTGCATCTGGACAAGGTCGGCGCTAAACTGACCCGCCTCAGCGAAGAACAGGCCAATTATATCGGCGTGGATCAGGACGGCCCCTACAAACCGGAACATTATCGATACTAGCCCTCTTCGCATGCGACTATCACGTATTTTTGTCGACCAGCGGCTGGATCATGGTGAACAGATTTATCTCGATGCGGACACCTGCCATTACCTGAAAAAGGTATTGCGTTTGAAAAGCGGCGCGGCCATCGTGTTGTTTAATGGCCAGGACCTTTACGATTACGAGTCGCTGTTATCGTATGAGGGTAAGCAGGCAATAGCTACGATTCAGAATGCCGTAGCTGCCAATACCGAATCAACCTTATCGACCGAGATCATTCAGGGTTTAAGCCGCAGCGATCACATGGACTGGATGATTCAGAAATGTACCGAACTCGGTGTAACCCGCATATCAGTATTCAACGCGAATCATACGCAAATACCACTGAAGCCCGCGCAGCGAGAAAAAAGACTAGGGCACTGGCGTAATATTGCGATTAGTGCCTGCGAGCAGTGCGGACGACAGGTTCCGCCACTGGTCAACTTTCAGCAAGGTATTGTTGCGGCGCTCGCTGAACCTGTTCCGCGAGATATGAAGATCCTGCTCGATTTTGAGGGTGATCGACTGCGATCCGGGTCCGTATCCAGAGACACAGATGAAAGTATTGCAATACTCGTGGGACCCGAAGGCGGGTTGTCGGATACGGAAACCAAATCGGCAAAAAATGCTGGTTTCGTCGCCACCCGTATTGGTCCCCGGGTTCTGCGCACCGAGACTGCTGCCGCTACCGCCCTGGCGATCGTACAATTTAGCTACGGCGATATTTAAGG
>JACZQS010000247.1 GCA_022545625.1 Pseudomonadota bacterium | reverse complement strand
AACCGGTTTAGGCGAGACATCAGCGCGGAGGCTTGGGTCATCATTGAGTCGGCGAATCAACCACCCAGTCTGTTCCAAAGAGGCCATCTTCTGGCGGACATGGCCCAGGATGACAAGGGTCAGCCCACGATTCGCACGCTGGATAAGGCGGCCTTCCTTGGAATTCTTGACCGACTAGCTGATTTTATGGCGGAAACTAGAGACGGACCAAAGCCTGCTAGACCTCCAAAGGACGTTGTCGCGGATATGATGTCCGGCAAGAACATACCCCTTCCGATCTTGTTGGGAATCATTGAGGCTCCAGTATTCGACTCATCGGGGCACCTCGCTACCAGTTTAGGATATCAGCCCGAGACCCGCTATTACCTTGAATTGCCAAAAGGTCAGTCGCTCTGCGCTATCTCAGGAAACCCTACGCAAGCCGAAATTGATAAAGCGCGAGGGATTATTCTAGATGAACTTCTCGTCGATTTCTGTTTCGTGGATGATCCGGACCGCGCCCATGCCGTTGCAGCTCTGTTGTTACCCTTTGTGCGGGCGTTAATCAATGGATACACACCATTACACCTGGTTGAATCTCCCACTCCTGGAAGTGCTAAGGGCCTATTAGTGACGGTTCTATCCGTTCCGGCAATAGGCCGTGGGCCGGCGGTTATGACCGAGGGAGGAAGCGAGGAAGAATGGCGAAAACGGATCACAGCCAAGTTACTTCAAGCACCGCAGTTCATCCTGATAGACAATATCAGGTCTGGAATGGATTCAGCGGCTCTTTCTGCAGCTTTGACCGCCGAGATTTGGGAGGACCGGATATTGGGCTATTCTCGCACGGCAGCTATTCCGGTCCTTTGTACTTGGCTGGCCACGGCAAATAATGGTTCCAGGTTGTTCCAGAGCTAGCCAGCGGTGCGCTCTTTTAGTCCAGATATGGGCAACGGGATTAAATTGTGAAATATTATCCAGCGATCCCGCCTTCAGGCTGATCGGGGCTGCTGCGTCATCGCTTGCGTGGTAAATTCGCGTGCCACATTCGGGGCAAAACGCACAGATTTTGGCGCTACCGTCATCGGCGGTCGTCGACCAAAATTTCAATGCCCCTGCTATCAGTTCGAAATCATCGACAACTACCAGCATCGACAATCCAAATGCGCTGGCGGACTGCGCCTGGCAAGCCAGGCAATGGCAGGCATAGAATGTCAACGGCTCACCATTTATCCTGTAACGGATATTTCCACATTGGCACTGGCCAGAATAAATTGATTTTGAATCGGTCACGGTGATGATTTCCCGGTCGAATATTGACGATTGTGATGTCCCATTCCCTGGCTGCCCATCAATTTCGCTTGAGTGGAATTACGCATAGAATTCGCAGAATTTAATCGAGGCTAGATAATTGCAAAGCCTGCTGGAACTGGCAATCCTTCCTGATTGGATAGTTTCACACGAATACCTGTACTTGAAATTAACAGAATTAATTGCAACCATGTGGTTGAAGGTTTGATAGGGGCTAACTTTCAACCTGGAATTCTAATCCCTTTAACTTATTGGGGTATCTACATTGCCGCAAGTGCGTTCAATATTTACTGCGCTTAAAACGGAACTAAAGTCCAGGGGGGTGACTTACCTGGGTGTCGCCAATCACATTGGACTGACGGAAGCATCGGTAAAGCGTATGTTTTCGCAGGAGGATATTTCCCTCAAGCGCCTGGATAGCATTTGTCAGTTGCTGGAAATAGACCTGTCGCAGCTGACTCGAACCAACGATGCAGATACTCGAGCCCTGAAATTATTGACTGAGGTCCAGGAACTGGAAATTGTCTCCGACGAACGACAGTTTGCGGTCTCGTTTTTGGTACTCAATGGCTGGACATACGATGAATTGCTTAAGTACTTCGATTTTAGCGAACCCGAACTGATCCAGAGACTGGCCAAACTGGATAAGCTGAAACTAATCGAATTATTGCCGAGAAATCGCATCAAGTTGCGAGTCGCACCAAATTTTACCTGGAGAAAGAAAGGCCCTATCAAAACATTTTTTGCTACTCACTTCCAGAGTCGATTCATGGAAAATCAGTTTGAAGGTGAACACGATTTTCTGCGCTTCATGTCCGGCATGTACTCGCCTTTAACCTGTTCAATCATACAAAAAAAATTGCATGATCTGGCTGCAGAAATTGACCAGTTAAATCAGCAGGACAGGGATCTGCCGCTTGAACAACGCGTTCCTTTTGCCGTGCTATTGGCGATTCGCCCATGGCACGCAGAGTTTTTTGAGAAAATGCGCAAACATTGAGCCTAAGCCCGATAAGCTTGGGAGGCATAGTTTATCCACTACGACTAACTACCGCCAGAAGAAACTATGGCCAACCCAATCCCGCGTGGATCGGAGGCCGCGTCGAGCATCACCTGTCGATTCGCTTTTTGCTGGTGGAGTAAATAGAAACCCCCACCGCCAATACCCGACGAGTATGGCTCCACCACCGCCAGCGTACTGGTTACCGCAATCGCCGCATCGAATGCGTTACCACCACTAGCGAGAATCTCGATACCCGCCTCTGTCGCCAGCGGATGCGCCGAGGCTATAGCAAAGTCAGCCGCGTTTACCGTGCCCGGCAACAGCACCAGACATATTAACCCGATAGTACATTGGCGCCTGATCAAATTTTGGCCGATCATGGTTATGTCAATCGTTACCGGTGAGGAACCGATATTTGATCATTAATTCATCTTTGGTTTCGACCCGGGCCGGGTCGAACGGGATACAGTCGACAGGGCATACCTCTACACATTGAGAGGTTTCAAAATGGCCGACACATTCGGTGCACAAATCCGGGTTGATTTCATAAAACTCCTCACCCGGATATATTGCATCGTTGGGGCACTCGGGTTCACAAACATCACAATTGATACATTCGTCTGTGATCATTAATGCCATGCCTGTTACCCTGTCTGCTTGAGTTTTTTGGTCAATCTGCGCAGAACCTCGGGATGCAGAAACTCGGAAACATCCCCATCCAGGCGCGCAATTTCTCGTACCAGGCTCGACGATACAAATGCATATCTCTGGGCAGCGGTTAAAAATACGGTTTCTATTTCGGGCGCAAGTGAACGATTCATACCGGTCAGTTGAACTTCGTATTCAAAATCAGAAATCGCGCGTAACCCGCGAATGATGACTTCGGCGTTACAATCCCGTGCAAAATCTATCAACAGACCCGAGAAGGGCTTGATCAAAATCCTCGGACTATCACCGAACACGGCTTTCAACATATCGGTACGTTCGTCTATGTCGAAGAAAGGTTCTTTACTGAGGCTGTCGGCAACGCCAATCACGACCTGATCGAACATCTTCAGCGCTCGCTCGCATATGTCAATATGCCCACGGGTCACGGGATCGAATGTCCCGGGATAGATCGCGATTTTCGTCATCCAGTCTCTCGCTTGGCTCGACAGCACTGCGACTGTCTAGGGTAAAAATATCGGCTCAGTTTAGCCGCTTAGGCGCCATTCGGCTATAGCATAATTGACCCGTCCAGCCTTTTTCTGTTTCAGCCAGGACAGTCCGGAATGGGCCAGTTGAAACTGCTCACCCAGCGGCCATTCGAGGTATATTTTGCAACCATCGACCAGTCTCCGATGCCTGATCAGGCTCGCCAGAACCTGCTGGCGGAGTTGCGCTAAGGCGTAGGGTGGATCGACAAACACCAGGTTATATTGATGGGTTAGATCAGCGATTACCTCGACTGCGTCCCCTGCCAATAGTGTGATCCGATCGGCCTGTAAATACTTTGCCTGACTATCGAGATTACTCAGGGCTATGGGATTGATTTCGATCATGGTCAGGTGTTTTGCTTCACGGGACAGTGCTTCAAATCCAAGCGCGCCGCTACCCGCAAAGCAGTCCAGTACTCTGGCTCCAGCGCAATCCATCATCAGCCAGTTGAACAGGGTCTCACGAATACGATCTGGAGTTGGTCTCAGTCCGTCAATTTCGGGCACGACTAATTTTCTGCCCCGCCAACGTCCACCAATTATGCGCAGTTGTTGCATGTTGTTAAGTATTTGTACATTGATGGCCAGTATGGGAATCAGATCGCACAGAATCAATCGCTTTCTGTTAGCATATTGTGCCT
>JACZQS010000246.1 GCA_022545625.1 Pseudomonadota bacterium | reverse complement strand
AGAACCAGGGAGACCCGCTGATTGGCAATATAAAATTTAGCTTTGTGCTGCTAGGGCTGGCGGCTTTCATATTCTGGACTTCAACTTTCATCGTGCACGAGCGTGAACTGGCGATAAAGTTCAAGCTGGGTGAAATTGTAAAGTCTGACTACAAACCAGGTCTTTATTTTCAAATTCCGATTGTTAACAATATTATCAAATTCGATAGCCGGATATTGACCCTGGATATGCCTATCGAACGGTTCCTGACCTCGGAGAAGAAAAACGTGATTGTCGATTCGTTTGTCAAATGGAAAATTACTGACCCGAAGAAGTTTTATACCTCGACACAGGGGGACGAACGACGAGCGATAGCGCGTATGGCGACGATTATCAACAATGAACTAAAAAGTCAGATTGGCTCCAAGTCGATGAAAGAAGTGATATCAGGTGAACGCGCGACTATCATGCAGGTGGTTACCGACAATGCTGGAGTAAAAATCAAGGATCTTGGCATCGATCTGATCGACGTTCGGGTTAAAAAAGTCGAATTGCCAGCAAATGTCAGTAACGACGTGTACCGGCGCATGTCAACCGAGCGATTGACGGTCGCCAAGGCCTTTCGTTCACGGGGTGAGGAACAAGCCAAGCAGATTCGCGCCAACGCAGATCGACAGCGCGAGGAAACGCTAGCGGAGGCTTATCGCAAATCGGAAGAAATCCGCGGAGAAGGCGATGCCACATCCGCCAAGATTTACGCTGATTCCTACAATCAGGACAAGGAATTCTATTCTTTCTACCGGAGCATGAAGGCCTACGAAAACATCTTTGCAAACAACCAGAACTTGATCGTCCTTAGCCCTGAATCCGATTTTTTTAAATTTTTTAAGGACTCCAAACCCCGATAAGATAGATTTCGAGTAAACTGATCGATCGGGCGGTTATCATGCCGCCCGTTTTTTTGCGAGATGAATGATGAACTGGGGTGACCTGTTAACCGCGTTGGCGTTGGTAATGATAATCGAGGGCATCATTCCCTTTATCAGTCCCCAGGGTTATAAAAATACCATGCAGCAACTAACCGCAATGCCTGAATCGACCTTGAGAAGTATCGGCTTCGGCTTGATGCTGGTCGGCGTCGTATTTCTTTATTTTGTACGGGGTTAATTACTCTTGGTGAAGAAACCTTCCGATAGTCTTTGGTTGCTGCCCGACGGTGTGCAGGAAACCCTGCCCCCGGATGCACAGGCTTTGGAGCTATTACGGCGTAAAATACTCCAGACTTACCATTTGTGGGGATACGACCTGGTGATGCCGGCGATGATCGAATATATGGATTCGCTGCTGACTGGAACCGCCCAATCACTCGATACCAAGACCTTTGCCCTGGTGGATCAATTGTCGGGTAAGCAAATGGGGGTTCGATCCGATATGACGCCCCAGGTCGCTCGAATCGACGCACATTTACTCGCCGATGATCAACAGAAAAATCGCATCAGTCGCCTGTGTTACTGCGGTCACCTGCTTCACGCCCGGGGAGAAGGTATCACCTCGAGTCGCACACCATTACAAATTGGCGCCGAGATATTCGGTATCGATACGATTGCAGCCGACGTAGAAATCGTCAGCCTGATGATTGAAACCCTGCATATTGCGACTCTCGATACCGTTTCGATCGACATTGGTCATGTCGGAATTTTTCGTAGCCTGGTGCGCGACACCAGCCTCGACACCGATCAGGAAAATTGCCTGTTCGAAATGCTGCAACGCAAGTCGATACCGGAGTTACAGCAATACCTGCAACAATTACCGCTGGATGAGCAGCTAGCTAATCAAATTTACCAGCTTGCCTTGCTGAATGGTGACATCTCTATACTCGAGGAGGCGCGCAAGGTTTATGCGCATTGTGCCGACGACCTGCACCAGGCAATCGATCATATGCAATCAGTAGTCGAGGCGGTCCAGTTAAAGTTTCCGGACACGTTGATTCATTGCGATCTGTCGGAATTACGCGGTTACAGTTATCACACCGGACTCGTTTACGCTGCCTTTTTGCCAGGCCAGGGAAAGGAAATTGCACGGGGCGGACGCTACGACGATGTTGGTAGCGTGTTTGGCAATGCTCGTCCGGCGACTGGATTTAGTACCGACCTGAACAACCTGTATCAACTCTCCACCGTGCCGAGTAGATCGGAACCAGGAATTTTGGCTCCCGATAATGACGATCCGGAACTGGCAAAGCTAATCCAGGCACTACGCCAGGATAACCAGCGAGTTATCATCGATCTTAGCAGTGGCGACACCAGGCCGCAGGATCAACAATGCAACAGAAAATTAGTTCAGAGAGCCAATGGTTGGGTCGTCGAAGAGGTGAGTCGCTAGATGGCACAAACCGTGGTAGTCGTCGGCACGCAATGGGGTGACGAGGGCAAGGGCAAGATCGTTGACCTCCTCACCGAGCAGGCGAACGCCGTGGTTCGTTTCCAGGGGGGGCACAATGCCGGGCATACGCTGGTAATCGACGGTGTAAAAACGGTATTGCATCTGATTCCCTCCGGAGTTTTGCACGACCATGTGCGGTGCTTGATAGGCAATGGGGTCGTGCTTTGCCCCGAGGCATTGCTGGAAGAAATAACCCATCTCGAGACTGCCGGTATCCCCGCACGTGAACGTATTGTCATCAGTGAAGCCTGTCCGTTGATTTTGCCCTACCATATAGCGCTCGACCAGGCGCGTGAGCTTGCGCGTGGCAAAAAAGCGATCGGCACTACCGGGCGCGGTATCGGACCCTGTTACGAGGACAAGGCTGCCCGCCGGGGTCTGCGTGTCAGCGATTTACTCGATGCCAATCTATTCGCGACGCGCCTGAGGGAAGTGATGGATTACCATAATTTCGTCCTGCAGAATTTTTATAAAACTGATCCTGTCGACTACCAGCAAGTGCTCGACCAGGCGTTGCAGCAAGCCGAAGTCCTGCGCGATATGATCGGCGATGTCCCGGCTATTTTGCATCAACTCAACGAACAGGGTGCAAAAATCATGTTTGAAGGCGCTCAGGGTGCGTTACTAGATATCGATCATGGCACCTATCCATTTGTCACCTCATCGACCACAACTGCTGGTGGTGCGGCCGCAGGTTCCGGTGTCGGACCGCGTGATCTGGAATATATACTGGGCATCGTCAAAGCTTACACGACGCGTGTCGGTGCTGGACCCTTCCCGACTGAACTGGAGGATGAGAATGGTCAGCACATGGGCAAAAAAGGGCATGAATTCGGCGCCACCACCGGGCGAAAACGGCGTTGTGGCTGGCTCGATATGGTGGCATTAAAGCGCTCGTTTAAAGTCAATTCGGTCTCTGGTTTATGTATTACCAAGCTTGATGTGCTCGATGGCCTGGAAACCATAAAAATTGCGGTTGGCTATCGGCATCAGGGCCGTGAGGTCGATACCATTTCGCTGGGAGCTGAAAGCCTGGAAGCCTGCGAACCGGTGTACCTTGAAATGCCGGGATGGCAGACATCTACCCAGGGCATCAAGTCCTACGATAAACTCCCCGCTACCGCAATCAACTACCTGAAGAAAATTGAAGAATTAGGCGGTGTACCCATCGACATCATCTCGACCGGCCCCGATCGACTGGAAACTATCGTTTTAAGGCATCCGTTTAAACACTAGGCGCTCGTACTCTACCAGGGCAACATCAGGATCCCAGCAGGGTACGAGTTCGAAAAGTGGTCAGTGGTTCACATTTGAACAGACAGGTATTAGCAGTCCGCGGGCTATTTCTGTAGTATCTCAGGATGGAATCATTAAGGCACAACACAAGGAAATGGTTATGAACCGGTGTTACAGACGACTTATAGTCATACTATTACTGTTAAGTTCTGGTGCTAGCTTCGCTGGTCAGAGTTTTTGGCAGGGTGTCACCCCAAAAATCAGACTATCATCCGATCAGGCAACATCGATACAATTTTCCGACGAAGAAACGTCAATAAGATATTTCGACGCCGATGAACAGGCGTTACGCGATTTTCTTGCCCTGGTACCCCACGAGCAAACTGGCGATGATAGTTATACCATCCTGCTACCGATGCCCGATGGCACTCAAACCAGCTACAGCATAGTCGAATCACCGATTATGGAAGCTGCACTGGCGGCCAAATAT
>JACZQS010000014.1 GCA_022545625.1 Pseudomonadota bacterium | reverse complement strand
CCGTGATAGCTCTGGTGCCGGCTGACGATGAGAATACAACGGCGTTTGCATGGGCAATTTTTGGCGATCGCGCAGACCCCGAAGAATACAACACCCCCGAGGGCCCGGAATTGATCGAACAGGGTGAGGTCATGGACCGGAGCTACGATCAGCGCCAGCGCTTTCCGGGTGATGCCGAAGCAGTTGAAGGCATGGGCAGGATCGCTGATCAGAAGCGCGAGCACCTGGTGCCGAGCGATAAAGGAATTATTATGTACCGTAAAAAACTGCGTAAGAATTGCCGTGACCTCGAAAAAGGAATTAAACCCGAACAAACCAGTGATTACTGGTCTAATCCGGTGCCAACTTACGGCGGCGATACCGTGTTGAGTATTCCCCTGGACGGGAAAGATGACAGCAAGCTGCTTCAGGAAATCGACAAAGCAGTGATGGAAATTCAATTTAGTGCCGAATCGCTGATTGGCAGTGCAAGAGACAAGACCATTATCGAGGCGATGAAAAATCTCGAATCGGGCCAAAAATGAGTATCAAGGTGCATATTAAGAATAATCATGCGAGCCCGGATACCTTCCCATCGACTCCCGAGAGCGAGCCGGTATTTACCATTTCGATGGAGAAATACCAGGAATCGGCCGCCCGTTATGCGGATATTGCCAGGCAGCTCGACGTTTATGTCGACTGGGATACCGATCATTTCAACGCGTCGATGAAAACCGCCGAAGTACTGTTGACCTGGGACCTGCCAACCGAAAATCTGGCCGGGATTGCACCGAATTTGAAGTGGATTCACCTCATCAGCGCCGGGGTCGAGCATTTGTGTCCGATGGATTGGGTGCCCGACGGGGTCACTATCACCAACAATAAGGGTGCCCACGCCGATAAGGCGGGTGAATTTGCGTTGATGGCCGTGCTAATGCTGCACAACAAAATGCCGGCAATATTAAGTAATCAGCATAAAAAGCTGTGGCATGCATTATTCTCGACACCGATAAAAGGCAAAACGGTGGGTATTATCGGTGTCGGCAGTATCGGCGGTGGCGCTGCCAGGCAGCTCAGCAAACTGCCGGTACATATTATCGGTGTATCCCGACATGGCCGTCCAAACGATCATGTCGATCAAATGGTGTCGATAGATCAGCTCGATGAAGTTCTGCCGAAAATGGATTATATTTTTGTGTCAACGCCATCCACGCCGGAAACCAATGGCCTATTCAATCGCCAGCGACTTCAGGCGTTGAAACCGGGTGCCGGTATTATCAATGTGGGGCGCGCAGCGGTGATGGATTACACCGCACTGGCCGAGCTTCTTGTCAGTGGCCATCTAAGCGGTGCAGTAATCGATGTGTTTGACCAGGAACCGCTGCCGCCCGATTCACCATTGTGGTCGGCCCCCAATTTTATTGTTACCCCACATGTATCGGCCGATGATGGTGATAACTATATTCCGATTACGCTGGAATTGTTTTTCAGTAATATGCAGCGCTATATCGCCGGTGAGAAATTGATCAATATTGTCAGGCCTGAGCTGGGGTATTAAGCAACCTGCATTTTTCCCCCTGGAGAATGAATTAAGGAACCTCTGATTAATTCTGGGTGAATCGGGTTGTGATTCAAAATGATCAAGTTCAAGGCGTGGAACGCAAGTAATAGCAGGGCTATTGCTAAGTTTCACAACACAGAAATTGGTCATTTTGGGCACAACGCGTTCATTCATGAATTGATCAGAGGTTCCTTTATATAAAGTTAAACCGGAGTACTCGGGGTTTGCTCGGGTCTGGGCTTAGTAATCAACTCGAAAATAGCCCGTAATGCGACCGCCAGGATAATCAGGCAGCCACCAAGCACCGTCCATAATGTAGGCGTTTCGCCGATAAACATCCATACCCAGAGCGGTCCCAGGGCAAACTCGAGTAACATGATTAACGTCACTTCTGCGGCTGCCAGATGTCGCGAGGCTACTATAAACGCCCAGTTGACAAAGCCTGACAGGCATCCACCCCAGAACAGGCACAGCAAGATATCGCGTAGCGGGATAGCTATATCACCGGATTTCACCAGGAGTGTAACTGGTATCACAATTGCTGACGATATCAGCATTACCGGTAGCATCTCGGTCTGGCGTTTATAACGAACGATAATCGCGTAAAGGGCAAAACTGACCGCGGTTACCAGGGCCATCGCATTTCCGAATCCCGAACCTGCATTTATACCATGTACGACCATGATGCCAAGCCCGGCGGCGGCCGCTAACATGGTAAACATCGTCGTTCGGCGTAATTTCTCACCGAGGAAAAGTCGCGCGAACAGCGCGGCAAAAAAAGGGATAGCACCGAGGATAAACAGGGCGTTAGCTATCGTTGTGTGGGTCAGGGCCTGGATAAAAGTGATTCCGGCAACCGATAATAACGCGCCACCGAGCAATCCCAGCTGTCCAACACCGGTTACTGTACTCAGCACTCGACCGCGGTATTGAACTGCAATAATGAAAACCATCCCAATCAGCATGCCGAGAGAGCGGTAGAAGATCGTCTGCCAGGCATCGGCGATCTCGATATTGCGTTGCACCAGGCCGCCGAAACTGATTGCTATCGAGCCGGCCATCATAATTAACATGGCGTAGCCGTGACGGGAATCTATAGTGTGCTGGTTTGTCGTTGCGACGGCCATCGGTGCAGTTTGCACCTGAGCTTAGCCGGAAGCAATGCGATAATTGGTTAAGCGGGGAAGGGCGGAGACTGATGCCGGGAAAAACCTGGTTTGTTCAGGGGTGTCCTGGCAATCGATCACCAGTCATCGGGCTTGCCTACATTGGTATCGATGCCCTGGGCAAATAGAATTTCCTGCCGGGCGCGCATTAGTTCGCCGTACCGGGAGTACTTCAGGTAGTTTTTATTCAGGCCATAGCGTAAAAAGTGTTCGAAATGAAACGGAAACAACATCGATTCGACACGTACTATTTCCACGCCTTCATCGAACAGTAGAATACCCGGCCGATAAACCAGGTTGAGTTCGGTCACCCAGTCCCTGGGAGAGATTTTGCGGCCATTAAAATCAATGATCGGTGATTCTGATTTGGCATCGATGCGAATAAATCGATAGTGTGCGAGTTGCTCACGAATTTGTGGCCTGTTGATCAATTTGTTGTGGAAGGTGGCGCACTCGTTACAGTCATCGTCTTCAATTAATAATGCGACCGGCTGTCTGATCGCGCTGAAATCAACCACGGTTTCAATCAGCGGGTCGTCGATAAACCGATATAACCCGTATTTCATATTTTGACGTTTATATTCGCTAAAAGTAGTTTTCATATAAGCCTTTTGCTGGACGAAATTGAAGGCCTGTTGCAGGGCTTCTACCGATCGGTAACCGCTAAGCCTGAGCACTACCTTGTTGTCACTATTCAGCAGCAATATAGTGGGGGTGCCACGAATCTTTAAATAATCTGCCAGCGCCCGTTCGGTCAGGCTGACCTCTGCGCTCAACGCTATCTGCCGATCACCCTTAATGTTGATTTCGATGCAATCGAAGTGTTCCTGCATAAATGATTTCAGCGGTTCTTTCTGGAACTGCTGATTGACCGTGATATTGCAGTAGGGGCAGGCATTAAGATGGAAAAACAGCAATACGTGTTTGCCGGCCTCGTTGGCTTCTTCGACATCGGAGGCAATTTCGAGGAAAGAGTCCTTAAACCAGTCGGGTGTCTCAAAGTTGACCCCACCAGTAACCTTCCCGGGTTCTATGGCGATAGCCTGGTAGCTGGCGGTGCTCAGCAACATAATAATGAGTAGAATTAATCGACCGGTGAATTGCATATGAAACCCCCTGCCCGAATTAACGCATCCTGTGAATAGAAAATCAATTCATCATAGGGGGTTGGCAATAAAACTAGCTGCCCTGAGATTGCGGATCAATCCATAGCGTCCGGGTTGCTGGTGCTGGGGGGACCTCTGCTTAAGTCTGGTCTAATCAGAGATTCCCTAGAATTTTAAGTTGAATCCCGCGGACAAAAATTCAGAATGGTAATCAACTTCGCCGGTGCCGGTAATATGTAGGGGGTATTTGGCGTCGGTATTTCTTACTGCCCGGTCGGCATAGAGGATCGGATGTGATCCAATTGACAGTCAAAACTTGGACACGAATCCAAAGCTAATGGCCGTCACATCAAAGTCATTATCATGGAAGTAATGAACATATTCGAAGTTAAGCCTCGCTATGTTGAGTCCTATTCCATACGATAGATTTGTTTCTCTATTATCAGTGCCAGGGGCAGCCGTTGATATTTTAATTTCACCGTTAGTAACTCCCAACAAGCCATATAAGGATGCATTGCTGCCCCACCCAATATGATAAAGCCCATATAAGCCAAAGAAATTCTCAACATCAAAATCAACGTCAACACCGGGGGAAACATTGACGGTATCGCCATAGCCATTCAGCCCAAATCCTAACCTGGCCTCAATAGCCGTACCTCCCTCCAAATAGCCACCGAGACGAAGTACCAGAGCGGGTGGTTTCCCCTCTATTCCTGTCAAGTTGTCTTCATAGGTGAACTGCGCGCCCTGGATTCCCGTATAGATGGTCTCTTGAAACTCAGCCTGGGCGCTTGTATTAAATAAGCCCATAAGAAAACTAAAATATAAGATCTTCCTAAGCATTGATACTTTACCAATCAATTAAATTATTTGTTGCACATGTATAGCACATAATCTGTGATTCGCCAGTCCCGATACTCAAGTGCAAAACCAGGCCCTAAGAGAGTGATTTTTTACTTGGTAATATATTTTCCGGCGGAAGTTTCATGAAAAAATAATCGTTAAAACTTACCTGAAATTCAGTCCTGAAATGTGGTCCTCAACGCCACACGAAATATACGAATCATCGACTCCTACCGAAATGATATCGACACCTAATCCATTGAGCATATTGGCCACCTCCGGGTTGATTGAAAATGCGGCGGTCTTCTTGCCTGCATTTTTGCATCTAATAACGACGTCTTTAACCACATCGATGGTATCAATACCATAGGCGTCGGGTATTCTGTTCTGTCGAAATGAAATAGAAAGGTCACCGGGGCCAATCAGTACACCATCGATTCCCTCGACTTCGATAATTTCATCAAAATTATTATAGGCCTCGCGTGTTTCGATCATTGCCAGCACGAGCGAGCAGTGATCGAATTCATCCAGATATTCATTACTGTCGATCCCATACAAGGCAGCAGCGTGTCGTGGTCCGAAGGAGCGTTCACCCACAGGAACAAAGCGCGTAGCCGAAACCAGTGCCCTGGCGTCTGCGGCGGTGTTGATCATCGGTGCTATCACCGCAAGCGCGCCAAAATCCATCACTCGTGAAGCCGTATCCCAACGTGCCAGTGGAATCCGCACCAGCGGGGCTTTTCCGCGGGCAACCAGGGTGGCAATACCATTCTGAATGCTGGTTTCATCGAAAAAGCCATGCTGCATGTCGAGAACGACCGCATCGAAGCTGTGCCCGGCAATGGCCTCCAGATATCGCGGATCGGTGATGCCGCACCAGGCGGAAAGTACGGTTTTACCGGCATCGAGCAGTTGTTTTAAGCGTCGCATTAATTACTCCAGGGCTTTTTATCGAAAGCCGAATACTATTATTCCAATTATTCGATGTACAGGGCTAGCCGAACATGAATGTTTACAAACAATCGGCAGCAGTCCCGATATAATATGATCGTGACTGGTTAATAAACGTGATTAGAGGGTGGTATCAATGGGAATCCCTGGCCGTGAATGGCTCAATGCCCTGCCCAAGGTTGAACTGCATATGCATCTTGAAGGTAGCCTGGAGCCTGAAAAGATGTTCGAACTTGCGCAGAGGAATAATATTGAATTGCCATTTGGATCAGTGGACGAGTTACGCCAGGCCTACGCGTTCAGCAATCTACAGGATTTTCTCGATATCTATTACCAGGGCGCCAGCGTGCTTCAGGTGGAACAGGATTTTTATGACCTGACCTGGGCTTACCTGGAAATCTGCCGGCAGCAAAACGTGGTACATGTCGAGCCATTTTTCGACCCGCAAACCCACACAGACCGGGGTATTTCGTTTGAAACTGTCATCAATGGTATTACCCGAGCGCTAAAAAACGGTGAAACGCAACTAGGGATTAGCAGTGGTTTAATCATGTGTTTTTTACGCCATCTTGATGAAGAGGCTGCATTTAGTACACTGGCCCGCGCCGAGCCTTACCTTGAGCAAATAATTGCGGTTGGGCTGGACAGCTCTGAAAAAGGCCATCCCCCTGAAAAATTCAGTCGAGTGTTTGCCAGGGCGAGAAAGCTGGGGTTGCTAACTGTCGCGCACGCTGGTGAAGAAGGTCCAGCCGGGTATGTCTGGGCAGCGATTAACGATTTAAAAGTCTCGCGTATCGACCACGGGGTTCGTTCATCCGATGATCCTGAATTGATGACGCATCTTGTTGAAACCCGATTGCCACTCACGGTTTGTCCGCTATCGAATACCAGCCTGGGTGTATTCGACGATATGTCGCAGCACAATATTCTGGAAATGCTGGATAGCGGCGTCTGCGTCACGGTAAATTCTGACGACCCGGCTTATTTTGGTGGATACATGACCGAGAACTTTGAAGCACTGGTACGGGGTCTTGATCTGTCCAAAAATCAGGCTAAACAATTAGTACTGAATAGTATTGAAGCGAGCTTTGCCGACGATGCCAGAAAAACGCAAATACAGACATTGCTGGTGTCTGTATCAGGCTCCTGATTCTCTGCCAGTACTGGTTACTACTTCGGCTATCCGTTTTTCCTACGAGTATCCGTTACTCCTACGAGTATCCGTCATTCCGGCCGTTAGAGCCGGAATCTAATAATATGACGTGTTTTAAGATTCCGGCTCGGGGGCCGGAATGACGAAAGGGGAAAGAGGCCGAAATGACAGGACCATTGGTACTGCCCGGTTACTCTCCCTGTACAACCCCCTGACTCTGCAGATAGGATATCGGTGGATACTTCGGCGGGTTTTCAGCGCTGCAACAGGTGGGCAAACATTCCATTTTGTAGTCAGGATTGGCATTGAAGAAAAATGGGATCGAATAGCGGGCTTCATCGCCGGTATTATTGTTGGCAAAGTGCTTGACGCTGATGAAAAAATCATTCGACCATTGCTTGAGCAGCTCGCCGGTATTGACGATAAATGCGCTTTCATTTACCGGTGCATGAATCCAGCATCGACGTTTTTCACTGAAGATCACCAGCCCGGGACTATTTTGTGCCAGCAGGGTGAAAAAAGTAGTATCGACATGCGGCGCAATACCAAATTCATCCGCCGCCTTATCTTCGATCAATGGGTAATGCGTCATGCGCAACCGGTAAAGTGGTTTAGTAAAAGCGGGCGCAAAGAAATTCTTGTCGAGATCGAGCGCTCGGGCATAAATTGGCAATAGACGTTTTGCCAGGTTCTCCATTTGCCCGGCGTAGTGTTCAGTATTAGCCCGGAATTCGGGCAGTTGATCCTCGTTTGGCCATTGATTGTCCGCAAGCCCGACCTGGTGATCGCGTTTGATGACGAAGGTTTCGTTGAGGTTGCCTTTATCGCGAGCAGGCAGCTTGTAATTATTAACCGCCAGGTAGCCTACTGCCTTTACCGGCCAGTTGGGTCGATCCATCATCAGGGTATTTTTAATATCCAGTGGCAATGCAAAAAATCGCCGTGCCTCTGAAAACGCCCGCTTTATCAGGCTAGACGGGAACTGGTGACCGACTATCGAGCAAAATCCTGTCTCCTGACAGGCACTGCGAAGTTGGACCGCAACCGCGTCCAATGCGGCATCGCCCTGGGTGGTGAAATATTCTGCGACATCAATTTCCGGAATATCGCCGGGTAAGGCTGCCTGTACCTGGCTAGTATCCCAGGACTGGGATTCATGCTGAAGTTGGGCTTCTTTTGCCTGTGGATCGAAGAATTCGGGCGATGAATGATTCATTTGTGGAAACTATCAGTGTTGATAGGTGATTAGTCAAATGATTGTTGATGCAGAAGGATATTAACGATATGACGAAAGGAGTGGAGTTCTACCCTATACGTCATTCCGGGCTTGACCCGGAATCTAATGAGCAGCCGGTCGATGGAAAATCCTGAGTCGACTTTACCATGGATTCCGGCTCGGGGGTCGGAATGACGAAATACTAATAAATAATTTCGGCCAGCCACTGAAGGGCTGTCCCCAGGTATCAATAGTCGTCAGTCGAATAGTCTCTTAACTTGACGAAATCACCGGTAGAAGCATTGAATGGGCCTAGATTCTTGGTGGGTAAGCCCAGGTAAACCGGCTCTGAATCATTGAGATAGATGTTAACCTTGGCATTGTAGACGTTTCGTTCCTTGCCATGCTTGTCGACAATTACATATTTGCGCACCGCGAAGGCCTGTTTTTCGAGCCTGTCGCCGGTCAGGTAACAATTGATCGAATCTATTTTATCGTCGGACAAAACCACCCCGTTCAAAATAGAGAGCGTTTCCTGTGCCTTATCGATGAACTCCGTAGTGTCGATTTTTTTCACCAGGCCAATCTCTCCATCCGGGATGGGTATCTGGAAATCACCGACCAGCACCTGCCCGGGCAGGGCCTGCTCAACCATTCTGGCCAGTTCGATCGTTACATCGCCGACGATATAACTGTATACCGTAGGGCTTAAACCCTCGGACTGGTAAAACTCGTAATAACCACCGACATGGAATGCGGTCCGCAGCAGCGGTGTCGTGCTGTGTGAGGATTTAGCTCTGGCAATGGCGTTATCGGCAAGCACCAGATGCATCAAATGGTAGAGATTGACGTTGGCCTGGATACTGCGATCCCTGTTCCAGATATAAAAACCGTCACCGGTCGTGGTTCGTGCAAATTTAATATCAATGTCATTGTTGAGCATTTTGGCTTGGGCCGAATTAGCCGAAAGAGCCAGGCTATTTAACTGGGTTACCTGGTCCAACGGTGACAAAAGTGAAAAACCGACAATATCAAACAGCGCGACAGCACGATCTTCAGCGAATGAGATGCTGTATCGTTTTACTATCGATTCAACAATTCCATACGGCACTTCTTCACCTGGCGTAAATGGCAGGTCTATGCGTTGTGAATCGTATCCCAGCAACTTCGATAAATGTAGAAGTTCTCGATTATCACGTTTCTTGGAACCGGCAATCACCTCTTCGATAACACTCGAAGGTTGGCGCGTATAAGAATCAGTGTAATCTGTGTCGTCGGGATCGGGAGGCGAGTCGCTGATTTGATCGTCGGTCGCAGCGAAGAATTCACTGAGCGTATAGTGGGGAATGATGAGTAGATCCATGCCTTTTACACAGGGAGCCCAGGCCAGTACGATGTTTTTTCCCAGCGCCCATTCGGTGTGCAGGGCACTGTCCAAATTCTCGATATGCAATCGATCAACCCCGTCCATAACAGTATTGGGTATTAATTCCGGAGAACTACTAATATGGAAAGGGCTGGTCATCAAATTGGGTAAAAGCTCGAGCGGAATATGTCTGGATGATAAAAATGGTAGTTCAATCCTGCCAACTTACAAGTGGGGATGCCCTGCACTTGCCGCGCTGTGTTTCTGCCAACAGTTAATCTATCGGCAACTCCGTCTTGTTTATCAATTGCCGCAGCACGAAACTGGAATGAACACCGGTCACACCGCTCAGTCGGGTTAGATGCCCGAGCAGAAATTTTTCGTAGTGCTGCATATCTTTAACCACGGCCTTGACCAGAAAATCGGCCGCCTGTCCAGTGACGATATTGCACTCGATGATTTCGGGCATGTTGACGATTGCTTTTTCGAATGATTCAAATCGATCGGGGGTATGTCGATCCATGGTGATACCAATAATCGCGGTTAGATTCAGCCCCAGTGCTTCGGGATTGAGCAGGGTAACATAGCGGTCGATCAGACCAGATTCTTCGAGACGCCGGACTCTGCGCGAGCACGGCGTAGGGGATAGACCAACCTGATCGGCCAGTTCCAGGTTGCTGATTCGGCCATTGGCCTGCATCAGCCTGAGAATATTCTTATCGATACGATCCAGGGTAATTTTCAAGCAACTTCTCTCAGTTATTTCATAATAATAGTTATAATAACTAATATTACAGTAATTAGTAGTTATAAATCGCTAATTATTTCAATTTTATTGGCTAATTCGCGATTTATGACTGCCAGTATTGACCTATACTACCCCTTCAATAGCTTTACAGGACAGTCCGGTGTCAGCCTTCAATCATAGAAAGTACCGCCCCTTTACACCGATTGGCAAACCATCACGTCGTTGGCCGGATCGTGTCATCACGCAGGCACCGACCTGGTGTAGCGTCGACCTCCGCGATGGTAACCAGGCCTTGATCGAACCCATGACACCGAACCAGAAGCTGGAAATGTTCCAGCTGCTCATTGATGTTGGATTTAAACAGATCGAAGTAGGTTTTCCGGCAGCGTCGCAACCTGATTTTGATTTTGTACGCCAGTTGATCGAACAGCAACTGGTGCCCGATGATGTCACGATTCAGGTTCTGACGCAGGCGCGTGAACATCTGATTGCACGTAGTTTTGAGTCTCTGAAAGGGGCCCGGAGCGCGATTATGCACCTCTATAATTCGACATCGACCGTGCAACGTGAGCAGGTATTCAAAAAGTCGCGTGACGAGATCAGACGTATTGCGGTACAGGGCGCAAGCTGGGTGCGCGATTACGCCGCCAGTCAGCCTGATACTGCGTGGCAGTTTCAATACTCGCCGGAGAGTTTCACCGCCACCGAGCTGGACTATGCGGTAGAAGTATGTGATGCGGTAATCGATGTGTGGCAACCAACGCCCGCCAATAAAGTGATCATCAATCTGCCGGCCACGGTCGAGGTCGCGACCCCGAATGTCTATGCCGACCAGATTGAATCGGTATGCGATATGATTAGCCGACGCGACAGCATCACCATTAGTTTACATACGCATAATGACCGTGGCTGTGGTATTGCCGCGTCTGAACTCGGTGTGATGGCGGGTGCCGATCGAATCGAAGGTACCTTGCTTGGCAACGGCGAGCGAACCGGCAATATGGACATAGTGACGATGGCGATGAATCTTTACAGCCAGGGCATAGATCCCGGCCTTGACCTGTCTGACATGGATCGAATTATTAATGTTGTCGAACGATGTACCCGGTTATCGGTACATCCACGCCATCCCTATGCCGGTGACCTGGTGTTTGCGGCTTTTTCTGGCAGTCATCAGGACGCGATCAACAAGTGCCTGGCGATAGATGAACATGAGCGCAGGATTAACGGCCCGGATACGCATTGGCAGGTTGCCTACCTGCCGATCGATCCTCGCGATGTTGGTCGGTCTTACCAACAGGTAATTCGGATCAACAGCCAATCGGGTAAAGGTGGCGTGGCCTACGTACTCGAACAGGATTACGGTCTGGTCCTGCCGCGCTGGTTACAGGTGGATTTCAGTCCGCATGTGCAGAAATTCGCGGAAAAATGTGAGACTGAAGTAGCTGCCGAAACGATATGGCAGATATTTCAGGATACCTATATTAAAGTGGACAAGCCCATCAGGGTCGAGCAATACCAGGCATCGAGATCGCATGGCAGCGATAGATTAAGCGCGACGCTGGTGAGCGAACACGGTCATATAGACATCGCCAGCGACGGTAAGGGCATACTCGATGCGTTTGTGCGGGCAATCAACAGCACCCTAAATACAAAAATTGTGCTGGTTGACTATAGCGAACATACCCTCGGCGACAATGAGCAGTCGGAAGCAATTGCCTATGTACAATTGAGCATAAATGGCCAACGTAGTTGCGGGGCCGGTTGCAGTGAGGATATTGTCGGTGCTTCCCTGCGCGCGGTATTGAATGCAATCGCAAGGGCCGGGGTGGAGTTTAAGGTTGGTGCCGAGCCGAAATTGGCTGCAGTGTAAATTGGTGTGTGGGCTTTATTGGTTACTTAATCGAATATTTTTTCGCACACTAATATTCTTAATACTTCGTAGTTAATAATAAGTAAGTGCGCGAGTCACTTTTCTTACCGGCGAGAAAAGTAACCAAAAGCGCCGCCCCAGACAAGCCCTTCATCAGAAAAATAATGCCCATATCGAGGTCGGTTTACACGCGCTCCTGGCACGGGTAAACCTAAAACAGCTTTATAGCTGCGCATTCCATGCTCCGCAATAAAGGCCAGCCTGTACATCCGTGTACAGGCGTTTGTGGCTCCTACTCCGCCACTCACCCCTGCTGTTTTACCCCAATACGAACACTATTTTTCTGCAGGCTTGAAAGGGGGATTTTTACGTCATTCCGGCCGTTAGAGCCGGAATCTTGTAATGGCGGTTCATCTAAAGATTCCTGCTTTCGCAGGAATGACGGTTGTTTCTTTTTATCGCCCTTATCGTGTGCTGGAAATGAATTGATTTCGGTGGGTCTACGGACAGGGATGTCCGTAGAGCAGCCCTGAGCTGGGAGCGAATGGCTGCGTGCCCGCCTAAATCGGTTCATTTCCAGGTAGCCGAAGGCCACACGATGGGGCTGCCCTTTCCTTGGTTACTTCCTTTGGGCAAGCAAAGGAAGTGACTCGCGCACTTACTCATAAATTACTACGGAGAAATATTGGCTGGTGTGCGAAAACAGACTAGATAGAAATTCAAATGTCGAAATGCCTCTAGGCTTTCGGCAATGTCACTCCCCGTTGACCCTGGTACTTACCGCCCCGATCCTTGTACGAGGTCTCACAAACCTCATCCGACTCGAAGAACAACATCTGTGCCACACCTTCATTGGCGTAAATTTTCGCGGGCAGCGGGGTCGTATTGGAAAATTCGAGCGTGACGTGACCTTCCCACTCGGGTTCCAAAGGCGTCACATTGACGATAATACCGCAACGAGCATAGGTGGACTTGCCGAGACAGATAGTCAGTACGTTGCGCGGGATGCGGAAAAACTCAACCGTACGTGCGAGTGCAAAGGAATTCGGTGGGATAATGCAGACATCGGCTTTCAGATCGACAAAACTATCATCGTCGAAGTTCTTCGGATCGACAATCGCTGAATTGATGTTGGTGAAAATTTTAAATTCATTGGCACAGCGCACATCATAGCCGTAGCTCGACGTGCCGTAAGAAATAATCCTGCCATTATTTGATTCACGTATTTGACCGGGTTCAAATGGCTCGATCATTCCTTCGGCTGCGGCCATGCGCCGAATCCACAAATCAGACTTTATGCTCAAGATATTACCCCGGGGGAATTTGGCCGCAGTATATCGACATCCTGGGGGCAGGGTCTATTATTAACCGGGCAGCTTCGACATTATTGGCTAGATTTTTGCCTCACGAAAATGCTCGAACAAATAATCACTCAACATCTTGACGCGCCTCGATACCAGCCTTCCCGGTGGATACACAGCATACATACCGGCTTCAGGTTTCGAATATGCAGTTAAAATCGGCACCAGCTCGCCACGGTCGATATATTCCTGGAGGTAAAACAACGGCCCCGCAATTATTGCCAGTCCATGGCTGGCCACTTTTGCCAATAGCTCACCATTGTTCGCACTCAAACGATATTTGATCCTCGGTGATATACGTTTGTTATCGTCGTAAAAATACCATTGCTGTCCAATCTGCGCATTGGTGTAAACCGTCACCTGGTGATCCGATAATTCAGATGGATGCCGTGGTTCACCATGCCTGTCCAGGTAGTCCTGGCTCGCACAGACCGCGAACCCCACGTTTGCCAGTTTACGAGCTATCAGGTTTGAGTCCTGCAGGTGTCCAACGCGGACCGCTAAATCGAAACCCTCGGCAACAAGATCGACCTGTCGGTCATTCAAATCCACCACAATTTCGACCCCGGGATGGAGTTCCATGAATTCGGCAATCGGTTTCGAAAGCCGACCTATGCCGATACCTAAAGGCGCGGCCAGTTTTATCCGCCCCGACAGGCTAATTTGCGCTTCGGAAACCATTTGCTCAGCCTCGTCCAGATCGCACAGAAGATTGACTGCTCGCTCGTAAAAATGCCTTCCTGCATCGGTTAGCGATTGTTTGCGCGTGGTGCGCTGCATCAACTGCACACCGAGCCGTTTTTCGAGGTTGCTAACGCGTCGACTCAGGATTGATTTGGCCACACCGAGCTTGTCTGCCGCGGGGCTAAAGCCATGTCGATCGACCACTGCGACAAATGCTTCGAGTTCTTCAAACTTATTCATATTGTTCCATTTATGTAAACAGTATTTTACAAATACGTGTATATATCTAATTTAAGGAACAATTATAATACCCTTATTCTTAACCAGGAGACAACCAATATGAACAAAGAAATGATTAATAACGCATCTGCACTAGTGGGTCGCGCACTGATTGCGATAGTATTTATCATGGCCGGTTACAGTAAAATTGGCGGCTACGAAGGCACTCAGGGCTACATGGAATCGGTCGGTGTACCCGGCTTTCTACTGCCGGCGGTCATAGCAGTCGAATTGCTCGCCGGTATCGCAGTATTAGTCGGTTACCAGACTAAAATCGCGGCTTTATTACTCGGTGGATTCACTTTCCTCTCAGCCGTCATTTTTCACAGTGATTTCGGTCAGCAAATGCAAATGATTTTATTTATGAAAAATCTTGCAATCAGCGGGGCATTTCTGCTGCTTTTCATCCACGGCCCTGGCCAATGGGCAATCAACTCCAATAATTAATCGCGAGCATATAAATATGACCACTAAAAAACAGATACTGCGTCTCGATGCGAGCGCAAGCATTAACACGTCGAATAGCAAAAAACTCGGGGATGAACTGATCGACCGGCTATTAGCCTTGCATCCCGACGCCATCGTGCGACAACGTGATCTAAATCAGGATATCGGCTTTATCGACGAAAACTGGGTTGCGGCTAATTTTACTCCGGTTGACCAACGCAGTGAGGCGCAGCATCAACGCCTTGCCTTTTCCGACAAGTTAATCGAT
>JACZQS010000245.1 GCA_022545625.1 Pseudomonadota bacterium | reverse complement strand
AAATACGTGCCTTCACTACTCATCGCCTCGGTAAACGCGATCAATCCTTCGAGCATCTTGTCGCGCGCCTCGTCCTGTTTCTCACCCGCTTCGGGGATTTTTAAAAATCGATAAAAGTAGGGTGTAATTTTACTACTGACGTGGTCCATCCAGTATTTTTGCTCGGCTCGCTCGTTGGCATTGTCGGCAAAGATCGGGGTTTTATCGGGATAGTAGTCCTCCAGGTATTCAAGGATCCGGTTCGACTCGACTATCGTGTTATCGGTGCCGTCGCCATTGGTCTGAACCACGACCGGCACCAGCCCTGCTCCGCGTGATATTTCAAGCCACGACCCGGTCAAATCGTATGGATCGACTTCAATCAAATCAAAATCGATCTCCTTATGGACCAGCGTCATCCAGGCACGTTGCGCAAATGGACAATACCAGGCGCTATAGAGTTTCATTTTGCATACCTGTAGATAAATTCTTTGTACGCTTTCATCATCCGCACTTCCGTGTGCGGTATCAAGGAAAATATCTGCCAGACCGACCCGATCACTAAAACGCCCCCGACTGGTAAAAATAGAGTAGCACCGGGATGCTTAGCAGCGAAAATGCGGTGGACAAAAATACCGTTGTGGTAGCCAGTGCCTGCGCGGTTCGGTAGCGCTCGGCGAATATATAAGCATTCACCCCGGTGGGCTGCGCTGCCATCAGCACCGCGATAAATGTCCAGCCTGTGGACAGGTCAAACACCTGGCTGCAGCTGTAATAGACAGCGAGTGGAAAGGCAATATTTTTCGCCAGCACAATAGTAATCGACTGGCTAAGCTGACCCGCGATGCGGTATTTCGTCATCGATGCGCCGAGCGCAAAAAGTGAGCAGGCGGCAACCGAGTTTTGCAGGTAAGCTGCGGTGGTATTCAGCGCACCAGTCAGCGGCAGTCCGAGCTGGTTCAGTGTGATACCACCCACAATGCCGAGCAGGATCGGGTTTTTGAGCAGACTGAGAAAAACCCGACCAATCATCCTGAGTGGACTCGCTTCGCGGTGACGAGAAGATTCGAGCAATACCGTGGTAACCGTGAACAGCGACAATGCATGCATCGATAACAGGATAAAATAAGGCAACGAACCCGCGTCGCCGAGGATCAATAGTACCAGCGGCAAACCGAGCAGTACCGCGTTACCGTAGGAAAATGAAAAGCCGGTAATCACCTGCCCACCGAATGGGCGGGCAAAAAACTGCCTGGCGATCAGCATACCCAACAGGTAAAAACCAGCGACCGGCAGGTAATAACTGGCGATCAGATCGAGTGGCATATCATCGGGTAAATCGGCATTCGCAAAGCTTCGCAGCAATAGCGCCGGGATCGCAAAGTCAAAAACAAACCGTGCCAGACCTTCACCTGCCTGCGCAGAAAATAAGCCCAACCGGGTGGCGAGGTAACCGAGTAGTCCGATGCCAAATACCGGCAGGGTAATTTCTAGAACACTATTCAATATCGAATCGGGAGATCAGGTTAACAGGGGGACCCACTAACGGGCCGGGGGAAATGGGCCAATTGACTTTTTGTGTTCATAGCACCAGCCCCAATCGTCACCTGGCTCGAATGACTGCATCGTGGCATGCCCGGTATCATGGTAATGGGCGGTCGCGTGTTGACCCGGTGTGCTGTCACAACAGCCGACATGCCCACAGGTCCGGCAAATGCGTAACTCTACCCAATCCTGGCCCATTTTAAGACATTCCTCGCAAGCTTCGGATTGAGGCCTGATTACAATACCTTCGGTTAAATGTTCACATCTTTCTTCGTACATGTCTCGGTCCCGTGCCGCTAATTCCGTTATCATGCGCTTATGCCAGAGCAGATTAACATAGTTTTTTTTGCAGAACTGAACGACTTGCTGCCAGCCCATCAACGCAATACCAGTTTCAGTTACGAAATCAAGAAGGCCCGTTCGGTCAAGGACCTGGTCGAATCGATCGGTGTGCCCCACACCGAAGTTGACCTGATATTCATCGACGACGAACCCGTCGATCCTGGTTACCTGGTTGAAGGTGGCGAGCAGATCCGTGTCTACCCGGTGTCGAGTAACCTGGCTGGCCGATCGCTGGTACACAAGCAGCCGAAAGCATTGCCCGCGCCACGGTTTTTACTCGATGTCCATCTGGGTCGCCTGGTGACATACCTGCGCATGCTTGGTTTCGACACGCTCTACCAGAACAACTACGACGACCCGACGCTGGCTAATATTTCGGCCAATGAGCATCGGACATTACTGACCTGCGACCGAAAGTTATTGATGCGAAAACAGGTTATCCATGGTTACCTGGTGCGATCGAGGAAACCGCGACAACAAATTCTGGAAGTGCTGGCACGCTTTAACTTATTTGATCACCGGACCGACATCGCCCGCTGCCTGCGCTGCAATGGCAGGATTCTATCCGTCAGCAAACAGGCGATCCAGGCCCAGCTATTACCGCTGACCAAAAAATACTACGACAAGTTTTACCAGTGTGACAGTTGTAAAAAGATTTACTGGGAAGGCAGTCACTATTCGAAAATGCAAACCCTGATTGAGCGAATCAAAACCGCTGCAAACCAGCCTACGGATCCTGCCTGGTCCGGGACATAGCCCTGCCAAGAAACCGTTCAAACAGGTCGGCTACGGTTTCTATCGCAGCCCTCAGGGAATGATCGGCGCTTATCAAGTGCAGTGTACAGTCGGCTTCTTTTGCATACCTTATCGAATGCTCTGCGGGAATAATCTCGTCAGACCAGCCGTGTACAATTTCAATATGGGCGCATTTCGAGTGATACTGCTGCTTTTTGAAACTGGGAATGTACAGCGCAGGCGCCATCAGGAATAGCGCGCTGGCATCGACCGATTCAGACGCCACTAGCGAAACATAAGCCCCCATGCTCGAACCCACCAGGACAAAACTGTCGTCTTCCTGGTTTAACAGGCCCATCAGTCGCTCGACCCGAAGGTCCGGGTCCATCGTATCCGTGTAGTCGATACTGTCGACCTCGCATCCGAGCTCCGTGGTAATCGCCGACAACATTTTTATCTTGGTACCCCAGGGACCACTATCCTTACCGTGTGAAAAATAGACTTTCATGCTTATATTCCTTCGAAATTTCGACATGTATCTAACCCAGGTCGATAGTTTGGACATGAAATGCGGTCATGTCGATATTTTCCCACCTAAACCCGACGCCTCGTTGACCTGTTTCTATCGGGTGGCATGTGTTTTATAATTCCTGTCCATTTCTTTCATGTCATATAACGTGAAGATGAAACTCGGAAGATTTAGCGAAAAGGCTATTTCACAGAGCCTGATCGGCCGAGCACTCCCGGCGACGGGATTGCTGATTCTGCTCGCGCTGGTCTCCCTCGGGCAGTCGGCTCTCGCGACAAGCATCGATTTTTCGAATTTCAGGCGGATTCCGACGCAGTTTATCGCGGCGTTGGGTGACCCAGCTGCGACTTCCGGGAGCGGTGCACAATCCTGGGGTCTGTGGCGTGTAGATCCGGGCCCGCGGGGAGTGCGGCTCGACAACTATGAGCAATTGAAGGCCGCAGGTGGAATCGCCCCGGCACTCTGGGGATTCGACAGCACCGACTGGTGGCTGGAGGAGAACGGCTTGATTATGGAGAACCCGGATTTCCCGGTCCCTGCTGGCAAATATATAGTCACGGGCAACCGCGAGGTGGTGACAATGCTGACCGTTCATCCGATCGACAAGGACGGTACTGCGCGTTGGGAACTCGAAGACGGCGCGAAGCTCTACGATGTGACGCACCTGGCATGCCGCTCCGCGCGCTACACACCGGCGACGAGTGATAATTCGTGTTCGCCGGCCAGGGCACCGAAGAACGCGTTTCGAGTGACTCCAGGAGCCCTGATGCCCCCGGTCGAGGGCTGCAACAAGCAAGACTACTCGGTTCTCTTCGTGATTGGTGTGGCTGTCGACAACTGATTGCCGCTGGATTCGGGGCCGAGCCCTGTTTTTACCCTGTTACCTTATTAAGCGCGAAGCGAGTGAGTCTATATTCCTTGCTTCCTGGAAAATACCCTGCCTGCTGCTTTCCTGATAGCTCCCCAACCTGACCGAACACTTTTCTTTAGCGAAAACCGATTGGCCGATTTAAACACGGCTTCAATTTTATCAATTTCCTCCT
>JACZQS010000244.1 GCA_022545625.1 Pseudomonadota bacterium | reverse complement strand
CCCCATTGAGATCAATGGGACGGTTTTCCATCCTTTGGAAGTGCCACAATTGATCGATGAATGCTTCCAACAAATTCTCGACACCGCAGCAGTGATAACTGACCCGTTCGAACAGGCCTTCTTCGCTTTTGTACATTTACCCTATTTACAACCGTTTGAGGATGTGAATAAACGTGTCGCGCGCCTTGCCGCGAATCTGCCGTTTATTCGCGAGAACCTGAGTCCGCTGTCGTTCGTGGATGTGCCTGAACGTGCCTATATCGATGGAATTCTCGGAGTTTACGAACTCAATCGCATCGAATTACTACGCGATGTATTTGTCTGGGCTTATGAACGTTCCTGCGCACGTTATTCAGCCGTACGTCAGTCGTTGGGAGAACCCGACCAATTCCGCCTGCGTTATCGGCCATTAGTGGCCGAGATTATTATCAAGATCGTTTCCACTAGTATGGATAAGAAAGCCGCCGCCGCATTCATCAAGCAGCGTGCTATAGAAAGCGTACCGCTAGAGAATCGGTCGAGTTTTATTGAGGTGGTAGAAACGGAAGCAATGAATCTTCATGAGGGAAATATTGCGCGTTACCGTTTGCGCTATTCACAGTACAAAATTTGGAGAGAAACATGGCACTAACTATAGGTCACTTATAAACAGGAAAATTATTGTCAGTCTCCAGGTAAGAAATTTCTCTCGAAGTGCAGCAAATTTCGTTCTGGCTGGCAGATTATTTATTATTTGATTGCAGGAATAAAAATTATGAAGGCGATTACATTAAGCGATTTCGGTGGCTCTGATATGATGCGATTCACTGAGGTGGAATTCCCCGCTCCCGGGGACAGGCATGTGTTGATCCGGGTCAGGGCAACCTCAGTCAACCGCCCGGATATCATACAGCGGAAGGGTAACTACCCGGCGCCACCCGGGGATTCGGAAATACTGGGGCTCGAAGTCGCCGGAATCGTTGAAACCATCGGTCAAAACTTGACCCGCTATTCGCCGGGTGACCGTGTATTCGCACTGATCGGGGGTGGCGGTTATGCCGAATATGCGCTTGCGCTTGAGTCGCATACCATGCCAATCCCTGACTCTATCGACTTCGAGCAGGCTGCCTGTATCTGCGAAACCTATATCACTGCCTACTTGAACCTGTTTATGATCGGCGAAATTCAGGGCAAACAATCAGTGCTTATTCATGGCGGCGGCGGCGGGGTAGCCACTGCTGCGATCCAACTTTGCAAGGCTCTCACTGCGGATACCGAAATATTTGTAACCGCCTCGGCTGCCAAGATCGAACGCGTCCTGAAACAGGGGGCCGACCATGTATTCGACTATCGGGATCAGGATTTTGCCGCCGAAATAAAGCGCATTAGCGGAAAGCGCGGTGTCGATGTGATTCTCGATCATATCGGCGCAAAATACCTGGAACCCAATTTCAATTCGCTGGCGATCGGTGGCTGTATCATGCAAATCGGCGTTATGGGTGGTACCAGGGCCGAGATTAATCTGGCGATGATGATGGTCAAACGCCAGCGTATTATCGGCTCTGTGCTGCGCTCAAGACCGGTTGACGAAAAAGCCTCGATCATCAAACAGTTTGAACAAACGGTAATGCCGTTATTCGCTTCCGCGGCAATAGCACCGCTGGTAGATGCGACATTTCCGTTGAGCGAGGCCGCGCAGGCCCATGACCTGATGGAGCAGGGTGGACATTTTGGCAAAATTGTACTGCTACCCTAGGCCTTAATGCCCTCTACAATGTGCTAATTTGCTTTGGTATAAGATTGAAAATCTCGATCGATTAATTTAAATTTCCCATGGCATGTTTAAGCGCTTCTGCCGGAACTGGCTTGGCCTGTTGATTTGTAATTGCCTGAATATCCTCAAGCAGTTCTGGGGCTATTGCGAGAAAGCCTGCTTTCGACTCTTTATCATCGAGCTTTCGGCTCATTATTTCAGTATCAACCCAACGCATCCTGGCCGATTCCATGCAGGCATAAATCAGTTTTGAATCACGGTCGACGAAATTTATTTTCGGAATTTGTCTGGCACACCTCAGCAAGAACTCCGTGTTTGCTCTCGCATCCACGTCCTTCTCTTGCGGGTAAACTTCCACGGGGCTTTTGGCATTAATATTAATCCTGGTGAATCGCATGATATCGAACATACCCTTGAAATCGAGGATATACATCTCACCATTTAAACCAAAAGCGATGGTTTCGGGCTTTTCCCCTTTTGCCACGCTGTTGTCGAGAAATTCGTAGTGCACGGTTTTATTTTTACGTAAGGCCCAGGTGAAGAATAAATCCGGAATGCCCTTAAAGGCTTCGATATTGTGGGCCAGCAGGTCGTCCACGGCCTTATAACGTCCGACCTGAAGCCCGCGTATCCAGGCACGTTCAATCGTGGCTTCAGGCGGTGTCACCATAAATGTTAAATAAATAGTATGACCGAAGCGAGTGAGCAGATTACTGCCCTCTTCACTATCTTTGCCGGGCGCAAAACTATCGAATCGGAAACGGTCGATCAACAGGTGGGAAACCCGACCCTGCCTGGCCTTATTGCTGATATAGCGATCAAGTTTTTGATCAATGATGGGAATTTCGTCACCCGCAAGCGTTCCGGCATATTTGTAAGCCGCGCCGAGTGAATCATAATCGAGCAAGTACTTACGCCATATATCCGGGCTGATCAGCGCGAAATCATGCCAGTTGAGCCCCAGTTTATCGGTTTGCTGGTGTTGCAGGGGGCGCATGGTACTTTTACCCGCTGCGGAAGCGCCCTTTACGTTTATCACAACCGGTTGCGTTTGCGGCGGCAATAACAGGTAGGCCTCGTTGTCGACCGCCTCCTGAATATAGGGTGAAATCATTTCACCAATAAATTCACTACCATGCTCGTTGCTTACAAACCCACAAACCAGTGAAGTCAGAAGTTCTCTGTCGCTAATTAAACGGCCATGTTTGATGATTATCGCGTTCGTTACTTTTGCAAGCGCGAGATACATCGATCGGGCTAATGGGTCGTCGCCAGATTCAATCTTTTGCTCCCAGGCAGACAGGATGCGTTGGTGACGCCGCTCGACCGTTTCAGCTTCGCCAACCCTCGCTTTCTTAGCTTTGGCCTTGAAAATTTTTGCCAGGCTAAACGTGCTTTGACTTTTTTCAATCCCGGTTGATTCCTGGAACAGGCTGGCAGCCAATTCGTTTTCAACCCTGGACTGAATCTGCACTTTCAATTCATTGAATCGTTCAACAATTTGAGTCATATGCGGTTGAATGTAATTTCGCAATATAGAGTCGACAATATTTCGGTAATTGACTCCCAGGTCTTCATATTTTGACCCATCTGAGACAAAAATATCAGCAGAAACACGGATCAGCAGCTCATGAACAACGAGTCTCTCGGGGCGAAAACAAATAAGCTGCTGAACGGTGAGCCCAGTAAAATCACTTAATTCTGTAGCAGTTTCGATACTGGTGAACACGTTCTCCGGTCGAAAGATGGTCGACAGCGGTAGATACTCTAACGGCAATGTTGATTTTATTCCGGGATTCCAGGGACCCATATCGCTGTCGTCTGACCCTTTTGCCGTCATAACATTAAACCCCTGCCTGTCGGATTAATGCTTACAACTATTGCTCGAGTGGACGTTCCTTGATAAAAACCGACTCCTGCTGAATTTTCCTGTTGAGCAGGCTCGCGCAGGCGTACAGCGCCTTTAGCGCCGGTGTATCGACACCGGTCATTTCACCGAGTTCTATAACAGCGCCGAGCATGCCGTCAATCTCAAGTGGTTTTCCGGCCTCGACATCCTGCAACATTGATGTCTTATGCTTGCCGACAGCTTCAGCTCCTTCTATACGTCTTTCAATTGTCACTCGAAACGAAGCACCCAGATGCTCTGCAATCGCTTGCGCCTCAGCCATCATCGTCCTTGCAAGTTCGCGGGTCAGCGGGTATTGGCAAATATCGACCAGGGTTGAATGACTCAGTGCGCTGATTGGATTGAAACTAAGATTGCCCCAGAGTTTCAACCAGATTTCAGATCTAATATCGGTGAGTACGCGAGACTTGAAGCCAGCTTCAGTGAATAGCCCGGACACCATCTTTAGTCGATCCGATTCACTGTTATCGAGCTCACCCACCGGGAACCGGTCACCCTCGACAAGTTGAAT
>JACZQS010000243.1 GCA_022545625.1 Pseudomonadota bacterium | reverse complement strand
TATCCCAGGACTGAACCAGATCATATATTTGAACCGCCTTCGAGAGCAGACCCTCCATTTCGTCGAGTTTGTACATCGAGGCGGCATCGCATAAACCTTCCATTGGCCGCGGATGGGTTTCTACGAACAGGCCGTGAGCGCCGGCGGCCATGCCCGAACGGGACAGGGCCGGGATGAACTGTGGCTCGCCACCACGCGGGTCTTTGGAACTGATACCGTAGATGCGAACGATATGACCCGCATCGAAAACTACCGGGTAGCCCAGATCAGACATGATAGGAATAGATCGCATGTCAGATACCAACCGGTGATATCCGAAGCTGGCACCGCGCTCGCAGAGTAAAATATTTTTGTTGTTGACTGACTCCAGCTTGTCGATCGCTGAAGACATGTCTTCGGGTGCCAGAAACTGTCCCTTTTTTACGTTAATCACTTTACCGGTATTGCCAGCGGCGATCAGCAATGATGTTTGCTGGCATAGATACGCGGGTATCTGCAGAATATCCAGCACCTCGGCCGCAACCGCACAGTCTGCTTCGCGATGAACATCGCTGAGTAACGGAATATTGAATTCCTTGCCGATGGCCTGGTGTGCCTTGAGGCCCTCATCGATGCCGAGGCCGCGGTGGTTACTGGCGGCACCCCGGTTATCTTTTTCATAGGACGACTTGAAGACGTAATTAAAGCCTAATTTTTCTGATAGTTTGACCATGTGTTCGGCGACAAGCATGCCCAGATCTACATTTTCCAGCAGGCAGGGACCGGCAATCACAAAGAGCTTTTCACCCTTGCCGACCTCGAAATTCTTCACCTTGACGTTGTTCATTTACAATCTCGTAAATTAATATTCAGCAGCGCGGCAATGCTACGGGTAAAGGTTCTTTTAGTCAAAGGTAATGCCGTTCTTCAGCCTCGATTTGAGGCCGCCAGCCTGGCGTTATTCGGCAACATATACATCAGGATCTGGTCTCGATCGCGGATTTAGGGTATACGTTATCGAACGCGGCAGATTTTAATCACCTAAATAGTTCACACCAATCATGATCAGAGACCGGGCTATCTTTTTTCTTGCGATGGGCCAGACATTAGTCTGGGCCGGGCTCTATTACCTGTTCCCGGCCCTGCTGCTCCGCTGGGAGGAATCACTCGGCTGGTCGAAGGCTGATCTCACTGCGGCGATAACCCTGGCTATATTTGTATCAGCCTTAGTGGCGCCGCTAGCCGGGCGGCTGATCGACGCGGGCAAGGGCGCATTGCTGATGGCCGGCAGTAGCCTGCTGGGCGGGTTCTGCCTGATCGCACTGTCGCTGGTAACCGAACTGCGCGAATTTTACCTGGTCTGGGGCCTGATCGGAGTGATGATGGCCGGATGCCTTTACGAACCCTGTTTTGCGTTGATTACCCACGCCAGGGGCGCGAATGCCAAACAGGGCATTATCCTGGTCACACTGGTTGCCGGTTTCGCCAGCACTATCAGCTTTCCCAGCGTGCATGCGCTTACCGAGGCCTTCGGCTGGAACCTGGCGGTACAGGTATTTGCCGCAGTAATAATATTCATCGCCACACCACTGATGTGGCTGGGTGCGAAATCGATCGAGCAAGCCGGCAATGCCGGACGTAGCCAGACAGCAGTGGAAGTGGTTCATCGCCAGGCCTTCCTGAAAAGACCGGTATTCTGGCTTTTGGCCTTGGGTTTTGCGCTCGCAGCCATGGTCCAGGGAGTCACGATACATCATTTATTCCCGATACTTGACGACCGAGGCATACCGGACGATGTGGCAGTCATTGCAGCATCGTTTATCGGGCCGATGCAGGTCGCCGGCAGACTGGCGATGATGGCGGCAGAACGCCACGTGACGACACATGAGATCGCCATTAGCTGTTTCGTCGTGGCGGGTATTTCGATTTTGCTTTTATTTAATACGACTTCCACGCCGACACTTTTGATCGGTTTCGTTATCCTGTTCGGAGCGGGTCACGGAATGGTCAGTATCGTGCGGCCTTTGATCGCCAGGGATATTCTTGGCGGCAACAATTTCGGCGCAAAATTTGGCGCCATGGCACTCTTATACCTGGTTGGCGGCGCTTCAGCCCCCTATCTTGGATCGCTGATCTGGGGTCTCGGCGGTTACGACCTGGTGCTGCCTTTGCTAATCGGGTTGTCCTTCGTCGGTTTGTGTTTATACCTGGCCGCGCACCGACTTACCAGCCAGCAACCTGCGTAACCCATCAAGTGGAATTCCAATCGCGGTAATTCCGTCTCGCCCGGTCAAATCGATATTGGTCACCATTGAATCAATTATGGCTTCATCGACGGTCTGAACTACCGCGGCGAAAAGGGGATCGAGGAATTCATGGGATAGGTATTCTATCGTTTTTAACGGGATTTCCTGTCCGGGTACAGCGACAGACTGGGTAGAAAAAGCGAGGAAAATATCACCCGAGCTGTTGCCGCCCGTGGTTCCGGAGCGGGCAATTCCCAGGCTCGCGCGACGAGCCAGGCGTTTTAACTGGTTCGGCAGTAACGGCGCATCGGTTGCGATCACGGCGATAATCGAACCCATGCTCTGGCTGCGCACCTCGCCACCGGTTAAATGGCGGCCGACCGGTACACCTGCTATCACCAGTTCATGACGACGGCCAAAATTGGCCTGTACAAATGTGCCAACCGTATAGCCTTTTCCGGCGATTTCAACTCGACGAGAGGCGGTGCCGGAACCAGCATTAAAATCGTAGCAGATCATCCCGGTACCACCACCCACGCTGCCCTGGTCGATCGGACCGGATTGCGCACTGTCGATCGCGTCAAACACATGCGCATCGGTCACATGGAATCCATTGATGTCGTTCAGGTCACCATCGTAGGTTTCACCTGCGACTGGTAATGACCAGGCCGAAGTGTTGTTAAATGACTGTCCGGTGACCCACTTGATCGTGGCATCCCTGGCCAGTCCGCAGGAGTGGGTATTTGTGAGTGTTATCGGCCAGAGCAGTTCCCCGGATTCCTCGATCCAGTGCATTCCGGTTAATTCGCCATTACCATTGAACGAGTGGTATCCGGCAAACACGGGTTGCGCCAGATCCTTGTGGGGCCGCGGCAATATTGCAGTAACGCCGGTGCGAATTGGTCCCTTACCAACAACCAGAGGGCCGTTGCCTTCGATTAACGTCGTGTAGCCGACCTTAACGCCGTCGACATCGGTGATTGCATTATAGTCTCCTGGCTCACCGTCAAAAGGTACTGGAATGGAACGAGCCCTGGGTGCACCCGACGGAGTAGTTAATAACGGGTTTTGCATGAAAAACGGGTTAATTATCCAGCTGGTATCGAATCATTTCAGGCCTTTCGAGCAGGCGACCCCAATAGCTGTTAAACGGGTGTACATAATCGGTCGCGCCGGCCTCGCTCACCAGGGCGCGATTTTCGTTGTGCCAGTTGAAGATACCGCCCTGCAAATTGTAAATCCCGCTTGTAGCAGAATTATCCAGGCTATCCTGTACTCGCTCAGCCAGGTCCGACGATCGCTGCCCTACCGAACAATAAAATATCACAGTCTTGCCTGTTAGCATTTGGTTAAAGGTTCTTATGAATTCGCGCGAAGATATAGCGGGTGAAACCTGTAACGCACCCTCGAGGTGACTGATATCGAACTCGCTTTGCTCGCGCACGTCAAAAATAACCACATCGTCCGACGGGATCGTCTCGAACCGGGACGCCTCGATATGCTGAACCGATTCAAATTGCTCTTTGATCGAGTCGTGGACCTTCGCAAGTTTCGCGCTACCCGCTGCCGGCACGAGGCAGGTATAGCCAATCAAAACCACGGCTGTTAAGTAAAGCGGGATAAATTTCATCGGTTTCATGATGCTGGTCAAATTACTCAAGAAAATCTTTTATCCAACGATCATAATCATCGACCCGGCTCAGCTTATTGAGCAATTCCTTGTCGAGCATGATTTTTATATCAGCAGGCTGGACACCCTCGCGCAGGGCCTTCAGGGTATCGTATGTTGCCATGATCGCAGCCATGGCTGGTTGATGGCTTTGCAGACAGATGCGAACCCCCAGCGAACCGAGGTATTCAAGATCCATTATTTCCGACCCGGCACCGCCGAGGATCAGGGGCAGGTTGCATATCTTGGCAATCGCTTCGATTTGTTGTTTTTGACCAACACCAACCAGAAAAATAGCGTCGACACCTGTCTCCTG
>JACZQS010000242.1 GCA_022545625.1 Pseudomonadota bacterium | reverse complement strand
TGCTGTGCGCGATGGAAACAATCCAACGACTCGTCGTATCGTTCGAGCATGAACAGGGCAATCGCTTTACTCGCCAGGAAAGTCCACATCAATGGATCGCGCGGGCTTAATCGTATCGCTTCATCGTGAGACATAATCGCCTTGTCCGGGTGGCCGCAATGCCAGAGACTGTGCGCCTTGCCATAGTAGGCCAGCGCGAAACTCGGATTGAGTTCGATTGCCCGGTTAAATGATGCAATGGCCCTTTCGTGTTCAGCACGGACTATTTGAACGCGTCCCAATCCTACGTGGGCGAATGGATCATTCTCGTCGAGGGCCACAGCCTTAAGTCCGGCTTCCAATCCCCGCTTCAGATCGGTTACGCTATTCAGTGAACTTCCCATAATAACGTGTACATACACGGAGAAAGCAATTCCGGCGTAGGCAGAGGCGAATTCCGGGTCAAGCTGGATCGCTTTTTCCTGAAATTCTAACGCCTTTATCGTGTCCTCGCGATTATATTGGTAAATGTGCCACAGGCCTCTCTGAAAGCATTCCCAGGCGTTCAGGTTGTTTGTCGGTTTGCGTCGCGCGAGTTGTCGTTCAGTATTTATCAGTTGAGGTTCGATAGCAGTGACGATAGCCAGAGTCACTTCATCCTGAACTGCGAATATATCCTCCAGATTCCGATCGTAGCGTTCGGCCCACAAGTGTTTATCCTCAATCGCATCAATCAACTGAGCAGTAATACGAACACGGTCGCCAACTCGTCTGACACTACCCTCGACGATATATCTCACCCCGAGACTACGACCGATCGCCCTCGCGTCGGTTGCCCGGCCCTTGAAAGCAAAAGCCGAATTGCGTGCGATGATAAAAAATGAGCGAAACTTGGAAAGCTGGGTGATGATGTCTTCGCTGATGCCCTCGGCAAAAAAGTCCTGCTCCGGATCATTACTCATATTCTCGAAAGCGAGAAGCGCAATCGATGGTTTCGCAGGTAAGGTCAGTTCGCCGTAGCTTGCAGTATCAATTGCGCCCGGTGTCCAGTAATACACTTGCACAGGCTTTGCGATATTCTTGAAAGATTCCTTTCCTCCATCGACAAACACCACCTCCAGTTTGCCCTTTATCTGCTCGTATACAGCGGCGGAGATACAAATACCACCTGGCTGCGCGGATGCTTCGAGGCGCGCCGCGAGGTTTACGTCGTCACCATAAATTTCACCACGGTCCTGTAATACCTCACCCAGGTTCAAACCAATACGTAATTGAACTTTATTATCGGCAGCTAATTCAGCATTTCTATTCCCCAGTTCCTTTTGAATGGTAACGGCTGTTTCTACAATTCCCAATACGCTCGGAAACTCCGCCAGGATTGCATCACCGGCATAGCGCAATACCGTGCCTTCGCCCTCTTTTATAGCCTCACTGGCATAGTCCAGAACCGCCATGACACGTTGATGAGTACCCATCTCATCCTGGCTGGTCAAACGGCTATAGCCGGCGACATCAGCATATAAAACAGCAGTGAGTTTGTGTTTAGAAGACTTTTCGCCCATGGCTAGAGCATACCCGAAAAAAGTAATCCATAGGCAGCAATATAATCCATTATTATTATTGTTGGCGGCTTGATTGCGGACAAAAAAAACCCACCTGCTCTTGCGAACCGGTGGGTAAAAGTAAGTCAAAACCTTGAGGAGGAGGAGGGGGTTTCAACTTCAAGCCTGATATTTCAGGCCATGATGCAATAATACAGGCGAAACAGTTATAATAACAGTTACATATTTCACAAAATCATTGCAATACAGTTAACTAAAACCATGACAGTTTCAGTACTTACCAGGGGTGATTCCTTCAAATACGACCAGGTATCACGCTATATAACCGATTTAATCGATAAAGGTCAACTTAAACCCGGTGATAAGGCCCCCTCCCTGCGCAAGCTCAGCAAGGAACTTGGCGTCAGTATTTCTACCATTTCCCAGTCTTATTTAAGCCTTGAAGACCAGGGCATTTTAAGAGCCAAACCCCAGTCCGGATTCTTCATCAATTCGATGGTGAATCAGATTAACAATATTCCCAAATCGGCCTCCACCGAGGGTCAGCCGAGAAAGGTCAGTTTTGGCGGCCTATTCGAAGAGATTTTCATCAATGCGAGTAACCCACGCATGGTTCCATTTGGCGAAGCCAAGCCGTCGATGGATTTTATGCCGGTAAAATCGCTCACCCGCACAACGCGCAGCATAATAAGCCGGTTCCCGGAAAGATGCATGGATTACAGCTTCCCGCCCGGAAATCGTAAATTGCGCGAACAAATCGCCCAGCAATACCAGAATATCAGTACCCGCGTGTCAGCCGATGATGTCATTATCACCTCGGGCGCGACCGAGGCCTTATCGCTAAGCCTGCAAACGGTAGCCAAGCGCGGTGATATTATCGCGGTCGAATCACCCACCTATTTCGCAGTGCTGCGCCTGATAGAAAAGATGGGCATGTTGGCCCTCGAGATCGAAACCGACCCTGAGACCGGCATTGTGCTGGATGCGCTGGCGGAGGCTTTTGACACAATGGATATCAAGGCCGTCCTAGCCTCACCAAATTTCAGCAACCCTCTCGGTTGCCTGATGCCCGAGGAAAATAAACGTGCACTGGTAAATATGCTGGCGGAACTCGATGTGCCGTTGATAGAAGATGATGTTTACGGCAGTGTTTACTTTGGCGAGAAAAGGCCACGCGCCGCTAAATCCTACGATTTGAACAACCTGGTACTCAGTTGTTCGTCATTTTCGAAGTCCCTGGCTCCCGGGTACCGCATAGGCTGGGTACTAGCCGGGAGATACAGGAAAAAGGTAGTGGAGTTGAAACAGGCTACCTTTTCAGCCACATCATCGATTAACCAGTTGGCGATGGCCGAGTTTCTCAGCAGCGGTCAGTACGACAGGCACCTGGTGCGATTACGCATGAACATGCGCGACCAGGTCGAAAAAGGTCGATACATGATCGCCAGGAGTTTCCCCCGGGGTACCTGTATCTCCAACCCACAGGGAGGCAACGTAGTCTGGGTCGAGATGCCGACTGGTTGCAATAGCCTCGACATTTTTAACCGCGCGTTAGAGAAAAACATTGGCGTCACGCCAGGCATATTATTTTCCGCGACACGACGATTCAAAAATTACCTGCGCATCAACTGCGGATTTCCGTGGAATGAGACTAATCAACAGGCGATGACCACGCTGGGTAAAATAGTCTCAGCCTCACTCGCTGAATCGCGATCCTAGTCGCCAAACGGCTTTGTAATACAGGCTAGCAATGCTCGAAACCAGGGAAAAATCACCCACCGCGGGGACTTCCAGGCAGGCGCTCGATCTACTCAAATCCAAATACGGGTTCGATGAGTTTCGATTCCAGCAGGCCGAAATCGTACAAACATTGATCGACGGCAACGACGCGCTGGTGCTAATGCCCACCGGTGGCGGTAAGTCGGTTTGTTACCAGATTCCATCACTGATTCGCGATGGTGTCGGTATCGTCATTTCGCCACTGATCGCATTGATGCAGGACCAGGTCAACGCCCTAAATGCCCTGGGGATTCGCGCTTCATATATTAACTCGACCCAGACTGCCGATGCCCGCCAGAAGGTCGAGCAACTACTAATCAACAACGAGCTTGATCTGCTCTACGTTGCCCCGGAACGCCTGAACACAGTGGAATTTCTCGACCTGCTCGAACGCTCGACCATCGCCCTGTTTGCGATCGATGAAGCCCACTGTGTATCGCAATGGGGTCATGATTTTCGCAGTGACTACCTGCAACTGCAGTTGTTGCACGAGGCGTTTCCACAGGTACCGCGCATCGCACTAACCGCGACCGCGGACAAACGAACCCGCGAAGAAATAGTACAGCAATTGAACTTGCAGTCGGCACGGGTATTCGTGCACAGTTTCGACCGCCCGAATATTTTTTATCGGATCAGCGAGGGAACCAACAACCGGGATAGACTCTGGCAATTTATTCAGGCACAGCATGCAGAAGATGCTGGTATCGTTTACTGCCTGTCGCGCAAACAGGTGGATTCCGTGGCAGACTGGTTGTCGCACAAGGGGCGCACCGCGCTGGCCTATCACGCCGGTATGGATGCCGCGACGCGCGCACTACACCAACAACGATTCCTGGCCGAAGAGGGGGTGATTATTGTCGCCACCATCGCGTTCGGAATGGGCATAGACAAGC
>JACZQS010000241.1 GCA_022545625.1 Pseudomonadota bacterium | reverse complement strand
CATCACTAGCAGGTACTAGTAATGTCGGCACGAAGGGGACATAGCTGGGGAACAGATCAAATGAAAAAATATTTCAATAAATACAGTATTGCTCTTCGTTCATGATCTTAAATGGGGAATATGGTGAGTGCTTACTTAATTGTCGATACCAAAATTTAAAACGAAGATGCTTACGAAGAATACAAAAAGTTAGCCAGGCCAATTGCTGAAAAATACGGTGGAACCTACCGCGCACGTGGTGGCGAGATGGATGTGCTGGAAACTGATCTCTGGTCACCGACACGCCTGGTCATTATTGAGTTTCCAGATATGATTGCGGCGCGCGCATTCGTTGATTCTGAGGAGTATGCTCCAGTGAAGCCACTTCGACGCAATAATGCGGAGTGCACCTTGTTGATCCTGGACGGAATATGAATGACAGTAAGCAGCCAACCTAGCTTGAATCAGCTTGACTGAATACCTCAGGGCGTGAAGCGGACGCTCAGAATTGATACTTCAGGGACCGGGAACGGCACACTCAGGGCGTTCCCTACTTGTGATATTATTTAATTTCAGGATCATGATATACCTGAATAATAAGCAATTAGAGGATATTGTTATGATCAATATATCAACAAAGGCTGAAGCTTCGCGAGTTATCGACTCAATTGTGCTGGGATTTAGTGCAGACCCAATTCTCAGATGGCTCTATCCAGAACCCCAAAAATATCTCAATAATTTCCCAACGCTTATGCAGTTGTTTGGCGGTAGGGCATTTGAACATAATTCGGCATACCACATTAAAAACTACACTGGTGCTGCACTGTGGTTGCCACCAAACGTACATCCCGACGAAGAGGGGCTAACGAAAATGTTACAGGATAGTTTTGAAGGCGCCCAACTAGATGAGATTTTTTCATTATTTGAACAAATGGATAATTTCCATCCTGATGAACCTTGTTGGCATCTCGCGTTTATTGCTGTAGATCCCACTCAACAAAATAAAGGACACGGCTCGACTCTTTTGAAACACACACTTGAGGTAGTCGACAATGATAAGAAGTTAGCTTATTTGGAATCAACCAACGAGGCTAACCTACCTTTGTATCAGCGTCATGGCTTCGAAATTATGGGAAAAATACAAGCTGGGAATTCACCAACAATGTATCCTATGATACGGGAATCTCGATAGGCGACAAGACAATGCCTGAGTGTCGGTTACGGGCTACCACTACTGACGATCGAATGTCTCCTCAGGGCACTATGGCCTTGCTCTGATTTGGTGGGCACCTAGAATAAGCGCGAAGAGCGCTAGGAGGTCTGCTTTTTTCGATTAGACGGATAATAGATGAAAAGTTATGATGCCCGGCATATTGATTAATATTGCGGTTATTCAATGGGTGATGCGAAAAAATTGGACACTGAAGTCGGCTGGAAGATCCTGTTAAAAGACTGGGCTGTCTCCCCCTCGCTGCGTGGTCGCTATGAAGCCAAATCGATATCGCTATTATTGCAGCCCGCGGTAGCGGTGCTGTTGATCCTGTCCGGGTACAAAATATTTTCGCAGCAATATCTGGCTGCCATTTTGCTCGTGGTGTTTAGTCTGATCCTCTGGCGCATTGTGCGCCACATAGTCAAGACCCGTATGGTCAGACCTTTCATGCTGTTATCTTTACTGTTGGGCACTGCAATAATAAGTTACGAAGCCTTGACTAACGACCCCGTCGGACCGCTTATCGCGTCAACTATTTTCCCGGTGCTGGCTTATTTCTATCTTGGCCGAACAGCAGGTAACCTGTTTACCGGTGCGCTGTTCGGATTAATTTGCCTGCTGTTGTTTGTGTTGAATCCGACAGTCGAGACCCAAAATGCTCTCAATATCCTGATCGCTTTTGCCATGGTTTCACTGGTAGCACGTATGTACGAAATTACCCGCAGTAAAACCGAGCTTGTATATGAAAATTTGTCTAATACCGACGAGCTAACCGGTGCGTCTAATCGACGTGTACTGGATCGGGTTTTAAGGCGTGAGATTAGTCGATCGCATCGTCAGTTTTTGCCGCTGAGCCTGTGCATGATGGATCTGGATGATTTCAAGGAGGTTAACGATAATTACGGTCATCATCTGGGAGATATGGTGCTGAAGAATTTTTGTCGAATTGTACAGGAGAATATCCGCAGCACCGATTACCTGGTTCGTTATGGCGGTGACGAATTTATCATTGTCACACCCACGACAGACATTAAACACGCCCGAATGGTTGTCGAAAAGATCGCGGCCGCTCTTAGCAATTTTGACTTTGGCACCGAGCATCCGATTCAGACCAGTGTCGGAATCGCCGAACTCAAAGATGGCGATACCATAGAAACGCTTCTTAACCGGGCGGACAAGGCCTTATACGAGGATAAGGTTAAAGGTAGAGCGAAACCCGACCATCAGGTAGGCTAGCAGTCTGTCCTACAGGCTGCCAGGCCAGGCAATTTGAATATCTTAGTCGCCTGTTTATCGGCGAGCCAAATTTCCGGGCCATCGTGTTGGTATAAATTAACCATGGAAATATTTTTTGCGGTATGAATAATTTTCAAGGATAATTCGATAACTTATTGTTAGCCCACATCTGGAGATAATTCGTGAGTTCAGCGCAACACGATACTTTTTCGCCGAAAAACCTGACCGTACTCGGTGGCTTGTTACTGGTCGCCCTGATTCTGGGCGAAGGGGTCTTTTCGCGCAGCAATAACGATGCGGCTAGTAAAAACATGGCCGTCGGCACCATGGAAGACATTGCCATGCGTATAAAACCGGTGATTACGATCGACAGCATCCTGGCGAGCAGCGCTGGTTCCGGATCAGGCGAGATGGCACAGAAATCCCCCCAGCAACTGTATGAAGGGGCCTGCCTGGCTTGTCATGCTTCAGGTGTAGCCGGAGCACCCAAAGTTGGCGACGGTGCCGCATGGCAAGCTCGCCTTGGCGATGGCATTGATGCGCTGCTCACTTCGGCGATCAAAGGCAAGGGCGCTATGCCACCGAAAGGTGGATCGACCTATACAGATGATCAGCTACGCCTGGTGATTGAATACATACTGGCCGAATCGGGTCTGTGACCAGATTAAAACGGCGCTTTTTTAGTGCGCACACCATCGCTTGTCCGCTTGCCGGTAAGCGATTGCCTCGGCCAGGTGTGCGGGGCGTATTTTAATTTCATCAGCCATATCAGCAATGGTGCGCGCCAGGCGCAGAATCTTATGATAGCTGCGAGCGGTCAGTTTTAGTTTATCTATCGAAGCCGATAGCAGTTGTTCGCTGGCCTGGTCGAGTTTACAATTTTGCTCTATTTGTCGATTAGTCATTTTTACGTTGAGGCAGTGCTGACGTTCTAGTTGACGGATTCTCGCCCTGCTTACCCTCTGCCTGACCTGTTTGCTGCTTTCGCGGGGCTTTTGCCTGTGGTTGATCAGTTCGTCACGCTCCAGCCGCGGCAATTCGATCTGAATATCGATTCGATCCATCAGCGGGGCGGATAATTTGTTGCGGTAGCGATTGAGCTGCTCAGCGCTGCAGACGCAGTTTAGGATTGAATCGCATCCTCCAGGGCAGGGGTTCATCGCGGCGATGAGCTGAAATTCTGCGGGGAACTCGGCTTGCCGGGAAGCCCTGGAAATGTGAATCTTGCCGGTTTCTAATGGTTCGCGTAGTACTTCGATAGACTTTCGATCAAACTCGGTGAGTTCATCAAGAAACAGTACACCATTGTGGGCGAGTGAAATTTCGCCGGGTTTCGGGTTACTACCCCCACCAACCAACGCAACTCCCGAGACCGTGTGATGAGGTGACTGGAACGGCCGCTGTAACCAGTTGTCGGGATTTACCGGTTTGTGGCTAATCGAACGAATACTCGCGCTGCTCATCGCCTCGGATTCGGAAAGCGGTGGCAGTATCGTGTTTAACCTCTGCGCCAGCATACTTTTCCCGGTACCCGGTGGTCCCATCATCAACATGTGATGGCCCCCGCTTGCGGCAATTTCGAGCGCTCGTTTGGCCTGGAGCTGACCGTATACCTCGGATAGATCGAGCTCAAAGCTGAGCGGGGCCTCGGTGGCGGGTGTATCGAGCAGGGGCAGGCTGGGTCCTCCGTTGAGGCTGGAACAAACGTCTATCAGGGTGCGACTGGTGAATATAGGCATATCGCTCACCAGCATTGCTTCTGTCTGGTTACTCAGTGGGATGATGGCCTGTTTGTGCGCCTGTTTGCTG
>JACZQS010000240.1 GCA_022545625.1 Pseudomonadota bacterium | reverse complement strand
TTCCACAGCACAGACCGGCACCTATGGAACGCTTGATTATGTTTACCGAAGCATGCAGGCGACCGTATCGATACAGCCTCCATAAATCCGTATATATCAAGGAGTACTGGGCTGAACATTGATTGTTGAGATATAGACACTATACTATTAGTCTTGGAAATTCAGGATGAAATAATGTCAGAGGAGAGCGCAAAAAAGCCGACCCTGTTACTGGTTGACGATGATTCGATCATTGCCGATAGTCTTGAGTATGTTTTAAGCGAAGATTACCAGGTTAATCGTGCCTGCGACCGGCTCTCCAGTTTTGAAGTTCTAGACAATATGGATGAATCACCGACGCTCGCGCTAATCGACCTGGGATTGCCGCCAGATACGCACAAACCGGACGAAGGATTGGCGGTGATAAAAAAAATATCACAGATGCACCCCTCTACCAGGGTGCTGGTTTTGTCTGGGCAGGATAATAAAAATCACATATTTCAGGCCAAGGAAGACGGCGCAGTTGATTTCATATCCAAACCCTGCGATATAGCGGAAATTAAGGTACGCCTTAAAAAGCAGATAGAAGCTGGTGGCGGTATTACCGGCGACAGTGACATCGAAGGCCTTATTGGTTCGAGCGAGGCTACAGAATTATTGCGTATGCAAATCAAACAGATTGCCAGTTCACCGTACCCGGTGTTGATCGAGGGTGAGTCGGGAAGTGGAAAGGAAGTCACGGCGAGGAATTTGCATCGCTGCAGCCCTCGAAAACAACAACCTTTTTTAACCCTGAATTGCGCCGCATTCAATGGCGAGCTGCTCGAATCGCAATTATTTGGCCATACCAAGGGTGCGTTTACCGGGGCAACTGAAACCAAGAAAGGGTTTTTCGAGGAAGTTGGCTCTGGCACACTGTTGCTCGACGAAGTGGCCGATCTGCCGATGGATTTGCAGGCCAAGTTGCTGCGGGTTCTCGAAGATGGTGAGTTTTATCGCCTCGGAGAGACAAAGGTCCGACACGCTTCGGCGCGGGTATTGGCATCGACCAATAAAGATATATTTAGCGCGATAGAAAGAGGTTTATTCCGGGAGGACCTTTACCACAGGCTTAGTGTTTTGACGCTGCGGGTGCCGTCATTGAGTGATAGAGAGGGCGACAAGCTCGAGCTGCTGGAGTATTTCAAGCGCGAAGTGGACGAACAAATCGTTACTTTTACGCTCGATGAAGAAGCGCTGAGTGTCTGGAATAATTATAATTTCCCGGGCAATGTACGGGAATTGAGGAACATCATTATCCGCTTGTCGGCCAAGTACCCCGGCCAGACAATCAAGCCGGAAGTGCTCAAATTGGAAATGATGGGATTACAAAGGGCAGGCGGCTCGATAAGCAACAGCAACGAGAGCTGGTTAAAAAATGCACTACATGCGGAGGGATTTCAGCTCGACCAAATGTTGAAGTCGGTGGAAAAGCAGATGATCAATATTGCCATGCGAGAACAAAATGGTAATGTCAGCAAGGCTGCGGATATGCTGGGAGTGAATCGTACAACGCTCTACGGCAGAATGGATCGGGTGTGAGCCATGTATGAAGAATATTTCGGGCTGAAGCGGCCGCCTTTCAAAATTTCACCAGACACCAGTATGTTTTTCGAGGGCGGTAAGCGGGGTGACATCCTCGAGGCCCTGGTGTACGCGATACATCGTGGTGAAGGCATTATCAAGGTGGTTGGGGAAGTCGGTAGTGGCAAAACCATGTTGTGCCGGATGCTACAGCTCAAACTGCCGAAATCGGTAGAGATTATCTATATTGCCAATCCCAGCGTCTCGGCTGAAGATATATTATTTGTTATCGCAAACGAGATGGGGCTACCTGCAGCAAAGGATGCATCGAAGCACGAAGTCGTGAACATGTTGCAGGAATACCTGCTACAGCGGCATATCGAGGACAAGCAGGTGGTGTTATTTATCGAAGAAGCCCAGGGCATGCCACTCGATACCCTGGAAGAAATTCGGTTGTTATCGAACCTTGAAACCGATCAACACAAGTTGTTGCAGATCATATTGTTCGGGCAACCCGAGCTGGATGAAAACCTGGCGAAAAAATCGATTCGGCAACTGCGCGAGAGAATTACCCACAGTTTCGATTTATCTCCACTGACCCCGGACGAAATTCATCAATATCTTAATTTCAGAATACGCCAGGTCGGCTATACCGGCCCCGAATTAATCACTTCGCGCCTGGCAAAAAATGTTGCCCGGTATTCAAATGGTTTATTGCGGCGGATTAATATTATCGCGGACAAAATATTATTATCGGCTTATGCCGAGGGTACGCATAGCCTGACCCGCAGGCACGTGATCAAAGCAGTCAACGACAGTGCCTTTGGGGAGGAAGCGGGGCGGGAGTATATCAATATAATGTGGTGGTTAGCACTGCCAATCCTGTTCGCATTGGCATTTGCAATTTATAAAGGTGAATCGCTTTGGCCCGGCGTACTGGCTAGACTGGGAGTTGAGCCGGTCAGTTTAGTCGAAAAACAACCACCGGAAGTGGATAAACCCGTCGAAATTCAAAGACCGGTCACAGAAATTGGTGATATTCCCGAGGATACTGGTGTACAAGTGACTAAAACGACTGCCGATGAGATTGTCGTTGCTGTTGATAAGCAGGAGGTCATCGTTACAGCAGAATTCGAGCAGGTAACGCCAGAGCAGAAAGAAGTGGTAATGGCGGAACCCGTTAGTCATAGCGATGAAACCGGGGAGTTAAAACTGGATCCTGCGGAAACCGAAGAGGCATTACACCCGGTTCTGATCAAGACCGAAGAGGCATTACAGCCGGATCTGGTAATAACCGAGGCGGAATTACAACCGGTTCAGGCAAAGGCCGAGACGGAATTAAAACCGGCTGTGGCAAAGACAGAGGCTGAACTACCCTCGAATCCGGAAAAGACCGAAGTGGAACTAGCTTCGGATCCGGCAAAGTTCGAAATAGTTGAAGTTACCCAGAAAGAAATTGCACAGGGTAGCGGTGCGGAGATGGAAGCTAAGGAATCGGAACCAAATTATCAAGGTTGGTTAAATACTAAATTACAGCAAAGTAGGGACTGGTTGATTAATGCTCGCGGCAACAATGTGTCGATTCAGGTGTTGATGCGTAAAAAGACCTCGGAACGCGAACTGATCAACTATCTACAAAATGAGTGGCCATTGAACCTGGATAAAACCTATTTATATGAGATTAATTGGAATTCGCAATTAATTTATCGCGTTTTTTACAGTGAATTTGATACTCTGACCCAGGGGAGATACGAAATACAGCTCTTGCCCGAGTCGTTGAAGGCCAATTCTCCCTATTTACATTCTGTCTATCAGATGCAAAAAGCATTGCTTTAGTAAAATAGATTCACACTGGAAATTTAATAATGAAAATAATTCTATGGTTAATCGCAATTGTCGCCTTATCGGCCTGCCAGAGTTTTATGGGCGAGAACGATAGAATGGATCCGGCGGGCCACATTGATGACCCGGTGCCGCAGGTTGATTTGCCACCACTTGCTATCCCTCCCGTGGTGGAGCAGGTACCGATTATCGCGGCACCGGAACCGGCTGAAAAACTACAAACATTTACTGTTGTGGTGACCGATATTCCAGCAAATGAATTGTTATTTGCACTGGCGCGTGACGCCCGCCTGAATCTCGATATCGATTCGTCGATCACTGGCCGGGTTAGTATCAATGCCGTCGACCAGACGCTGCCACAAATATTGAAACGAATCTCGCGCCAGGTCTCGCTGCGTTACCATCTCGATGGCCCTAATATTATCGTCGAGCAAGACAGGCCATTTACCCGAATTTATAGAATCGACTATTTGAATATGTCCAGGGTTACTACCTCGACGGTAGAGGTAGCGACACAAATTGCTTCAACGGGTAGCTCTAGTACAGGCGGTGGCGGAGGTGGTGGTAGTAATTCATCAACCACGGTAACCAACGAATCCGAAAACAATTTCTGGAAAACGCTGGAAGAAAACCTGGAACAGCTTGCCACAACTGAACAGTATGCAGGAATGGTTATCTCTAATCGGGAAACAGGCACCATATCGGTACGTGCTACCTCAGTGGCCCATGCCGATATTCAGCTGTTTGTTGACCAGGTTCTCAAAAGTGCGCGCCGACAGGTACTGATAGAGGCGACTGTCGTCGAAGTTACCCTGAATGATGATTTTCAGGCAGGCGTCGACTGGTCGCGAATTGCAACAG
>JACZQS010000239.1 GCA_022545625.1 Pseudomonadota bacterium | reverse complement strand
GACCAATATCGCCACCGCGATGGCACAGGCCCTGGCTGATTCCATTCCGATGCTGGTCATTTCCTCGGTAAACCGGAGCTACGAACTGGGCCTGGGCGAAGGCCGTCTACATGAGCTGCCCGATCAGCGCAGCCTGGTAAGCGGCGTGGCGCGCTTTAGCCACACGCTGTTACGTGCGGATGAACTACCCAGGATACTCGCCAGGGCTTTCGCAATTTTTAGTAGCGAGCGCCCCGGTCCGGTACATATCGAGATTCCAATCGACGTGATTACTGCTACTGCCGATCATCTGGACAAGGAAGTATTTGCCTTACCCAGCCCACCTGGTCCGTCGCTAGAGGCAATCAATCTTTGCGCGAAACTGTTAGAGGCCGCGGAGCGCCCTTTAATTGCTATTGGCGGTGGCGCGATCAATGCTGGATCTGAACTCATTACGCTGGCGGAAAAACTGGACGCACCGGTTATCAATACGGTAAATGCAAAAGGGGTCATGCCTTACAGTCATCAGCTCGCCGTGGGTGGCTCCAGTTCCTGCCCAGTGGTTCGGGACGAGCTGAAATGCGCCGACCTGGTGCTGGCCATAGGCACTGAATTCGGTCAGACCGACTATGATTTCTTTTTTCAGGGCAGCGTCGAAATTCCCGGGAAATTGATTCGTATCGATATTGATGCTGCCCAGTTAAGCCGCAACGTGAAACCTGATTTGGCCATCTGCAGCGACGCTAATAATGCATTACAGGCGTTGAATAATATCATTGGAGACTCGAAAAGCCGAAACCGCAACGGTGTGGTGCGAGCACAAAAGTTGCGCCAGAAACTAAAAGCAACGCGTGATGCTGGTTACGAAAAATTTTTCGCGACTATCCAAAATGCCCTGCCCGAAGCAATCGTCGTCGGCGACTCGACGCAACCGGTTTACTATGCCTGGTTGCATTACGAAACAGAAAAACCGCGTAGTTATTTTCATTCGTCAGGTGGTTTCGGCACTCTCGGATATGCAATTCCGGCCGCCATAGGTGCAAAGCTTGCTGCCCCGGAGCGCCCGGTAATCGGCCTCATAGGCGACGGTGGCGCACAGTTTACGATTGGCGAGCTAGCCAGTGCGGTCGAGGCAAAGCTACCTGTTATTTTTCTGATATGGAATAATTCTGGTTATGGTGAAATCAAGCGTTTCATGATTGAGGCCAACATTCCCCAGATAGGCGTTGATTTATACACGCCTGATTTTGTCGGTCTGGGTAAAGCCTTTGGCTGCCATGCGGTGAGGGTAACCAATCTTGGCGATCTGGAATCAGAGTTGATTACGGCGGCAGGACAAAAGCTGCCTACACTAATCGAAGTCATGCAGCAGGACCTGGTTGACGGTTATCCCGATCTATAACTGGTCATCAGACGCGCAGGGCGTCACGCGGGTCGGCAAAGTCGTAACCGAGCGCATCAGCGACAGCTTTGTGGGTCACCTTACCCGCATGTACATTGAGCCCGTTGAGTAAATGTTTATCATCCCATAAGGCATTTGCCGCACCCTTGTTCGCCAGCGATACAACAAATGGCAGCGTGGCATTGGTCAATGCAATGGTTGAAGTTCTTGCCACGCCGCCTGGCATATTGGCGACGCAGTAGTGAATAATTCCTTCCTCTATATAGGTCGGATCCTGGTGGGTCGTTGGCCTCGATGTTTCAAAACAGCCGCCCTGGTCTATAGCCACATCGACCACCACCGAGCCGGCTCTCATTTTCTTGAGGATTTCGCGGGTTAGTAACTTGGGGGCGGCCGCACCCGGGACAAGCACAGCGCCGATTACCAGGTCTGATTCGACCGCACAATTTTCAATCGCCTCCGAGGTCGAATACAGGCATTTTAAACGACCTTTGAACTCACTATCCAATTGACGTAAACGCTGCAACGAACGATCGACAATAGTAACATCTGCGCCCATACCAATGGCCATGGTGGCTGCCTGGGTACCCACGACACCACCACCAATAATCAGTACCCTGGCGGGTAATACGCCTGGAACACCACCCAACAATGAACCCAGGCCACCCTGTGCCTTTTCCAGATGATGTGCCCCGGCCTGGACCGACATCCGGCCAGCAACTTCAGACATCGGTGCCAACAGCGGTAATCCACCCCGTTCGTCGGTAACAGTTTCATAGGCCACACAGGTAGCACCAGAGGCAATTAATAGCTCAGTCTGCGTAGGGTCCGGTGCGAGATGCAAATAGGTAAATAATATCTGGCCCGGATGCAGCATTTTACATTCGTCTGGTTGCGGCTCTTTAACCTTGACGATCATTTCCGCCTGGGCAAAAATTTTGCTGGCACTTTTTTCAATTCGCGCACCAACCGCGGAATATTGATCGTTATCAAAACCCACTCCGCCACCGCCGTTGTTTTCAACCAGAACCTCGTGGTCATTAGCGACCAATTCACGCACACCGGCGGGAGACAAGCCTATACGGTATTCATGATTTTTGATTTCTTTGGGTACACCTATCAACATAATACAAACCGCCAGAATCTAGATTAATATCGGATAAGAACTATATCAGTGAGAATAGATCACTTATTTGAGGCATGATTTATTCCTCTAGCTTACTTATACCACTATTGAATAGTGGCGCAAATTTTCTGCTGAATATCATCCAGGTTTTCGTAGACTACCCCGTGCCTGTCAGCCTCGATGGTTACCACTGACTTATCTCTGGCTGTAATGATCTGGTCTAGTTTTTCAACACTGACAGGGTCGACTACCGGATCCTGATTACTCTGGTATAAATAAACCTCGGCATCGATATGGACTGGATGCGTTTTAATATGCTCGACCATGAGTTGTAATTGATACAGGGCACGTATCGGAATATGTTGATAATTAACTTCCGGGTGTTCCGGTGTATTTGGCCGGAATGGAACCAGGCCTTCGGACTTTACCCAGCGGACGATTCTGTTGGCATGATGCAACAAGGGAACAAATATCATATTTTTGTTTTTAAATTCGATTGGCGCCGATATACAGCTAACAGACTTTATTTTATGTCCGGGATGGTTTGACGCCTGCAATAGCGCAAGTAATCCGCCGGTCGAAAATCCGACGATGTGCACCGACTGACTAAAGGCCTTGATAATATTAAATCCACGGGTTACCGATCCGAGCCAGTCTTGCCAGTTGCGGCTACGTAAATCCCAGGGGGAAGTACCATGGCCCTTGAGTCGGACACCCAGCACATGATGCCCCTGCTCATGTAAACGTTCACCCAGGCTGCGCATTTCAGCAGGACCGGCGAGAAAGCCATGTATCAGCAATACCGCGCAAGCCGACTTTTTGGTCGATTTTAGAAAAAACCAGTTAGCATCGGCGCTGGCAGTTTGCTGGGCATTAATCTCGCGGTGTTTCTCCTCGTTGAACTGCTTGAGATCCCATTGTAAAGCCAGTGATTGGTCGTCAAGTCTATTCAGGGCAAATTGCTGAGCACCCAGGTCCTTAACCTCGATCATCGCCGATTCTATGACCGAGGTAACTTTTTTCAGTGGTGCAATTTCATTGGCGTAAACACTGATCAGGTTTTCAGTGCGGATTTCATCAATTTCGAATTCCTCGATCAATTTTTCCTGCAGGACATAATAGCCGTGCTCGATTTTCACCAGATCTAAAGACTGCACGGTGCTCAGGAACTGGTCGAGACGACCGCTACCCTCATTTACTATGACGCCGTATTCTTCAGGATTCAACAAACTACGATGCAGGTGATAGTCCATCTTTTGCAGTTTCTTTATCGCCAGATAAAGCATTTTATGGAAACCAACACAGCGTAGTCGCCTTAAGCCGTCCTGGTACAGGCACAGGATCAGGTAGGAGGCTATATGGCTTAAATTGATCGTGATCGCATTGTACATAGAGTGCATATAGTCGTCGCGCACCCGGGAACTTTTTGCCTGCATACCGAGGGAGTGCAGACGCCCCCCTAGATGACCCTTGCTGGCTTTAAGGTTGAACAGGTCGTCCAGCGAATCGAAGCTATGGACGACATTAGGCAATAGCAGTTTTTCCCACCAACGCCAGTAATCGCCGGCAACAATGGGTTTGGAGAAACGGATATCCATATCGGTATTCTTGAACAGCAGATTACCCTCTATGATTAATTCTTCTGCAAGACGTTTGTTAATGCCCCCGGAGAACAACCCTACCGCCTGGCTGAGAATATTGTCATTGACCCGAATCGAACACACCACTTTCTGCTGTGGTTCTGTTTCGGGAATAGTA
>JACZQS010000013.1 GCA_022545625.1 Pseudomonadota bacterium | reverse complement strand
GTTGATTCCACGTCAACCCACCAGACCTGGTTTTGAGTAATATCATGGATATCTCCTGTCTAATTCCTTGGGTTCAAGCACTCCAGCAGGCCATTGGTTTCGAACCCATAAAGGGCGGAGGCTCATACCTCCGTTAGTTGGCCCGGAGGTTTTATCATCCCCCTTTTTTAAGACGCACTGGTAGAACGCTGCTTGCTCTCCCAGTCATCCCCAAGCCCAACCACCGCCTGCGATGCTTCCAGCATCCCCTTCCCCTTGATGATATCCGCTGCGCGTTCGGCCAACATGATCGTTGGTGAATTCAGATTACCATTGGTAATGGTCGGGAAAATCGAGGAATCGACCACGCGTAAACCCTCGATACCGTGGACGCGGGTCTCGGAATCGACCACCGCCATCGAATCCTCCCCCATGCGGCAGGCGCAGGAAGGGTGGTAGGCACTCTCCACCGCGCTTCGCACGAATGCGTCAATATCGGAATCGCTTTGCACACCCTCACCCGGTTGAATCTCGGAACCCCGGTAGGCATCCATTGCCGGCTGCGAAATAATTTCACGCGTCAAGCGTACGCAGGCACGGAATCCCTCGATATCATCTTGGTGTTGCAGGTAGTTAAAAATAATTTCGGGCTTGTCGTCAATCTTTGGTGATATCGCCTTGATCGTACCTCGACTGCGGGGCTTATTGTATCCGACATGAAGCTGGAATCCATGCCCGTCAAACGCTGCGTTGCCATCGTAGCGCATCGCCGCCGGTAAAAAATGGTACTGGATATCCGGCCATTTGACCCCGGCCTTTGAGCGGATAAATGCACAGGACTCGAAATGATTCGTCGCACCCAGACCGGTTTTGAAAAAAAACCAGCGCGAGCCGATCAGGAACTTGCTCCACAAATCAAGCTTGCCATTGAGTGTGATGGGTTGCTTGCAGCGGAACTGAAAATAAAACTCGAGATGATCCTGCAGGTTTTCCCCGACACCGGGCAGGTCGTGCTTCACTGCTATGCCCGCAGCTTTCAATACTCCCGCCGGGCCGATGCCGGACAACTGGAGCAAATGTGGCGAGGCAATCGGTCCGGCGCTCAGTATCAGGTCCCGGTTAGCGCCAGCGGTCTGCAAACGTCCATCCTTAAGAAATTCAACCGCGCTCGCCGTTTTTCCGTCAAGCAGTATACGCTGCGTCATCGCACCACTAATCAGCTGTAAATTTGGCCGCTTCAATACCGGTTTCAGGTAAGCATTCGCGGTCGACCAACGGACGCCGTTTTTAACCGTCATATGCATCGGGCCGAATCCTTCCTGCTGGCGGCCGTTATAATCTTCGGTTTTCATATAGCCCGCTTGCGCACCCGCCTCGATGAATGCCCGGTACAACGGGTTTTGCATATTATTACCATTATTCACCGACAGCGGTCCCTGCTGGTTTCGGTACTCGTCGCTGCCAAAAGCCCAGTCGTCGGCCTTTTTGAAATAAGGCAGGCAGTGGCTATATCCCCAGTCCCTGGCACCGCTCGCCTGCCATTCGTCGTAGTCCATCGCGTGGCCGCGTACGTATACCATGCCGTTGATCGACGATGAGCCGCCCAGCACCTTGCCGCGTGGACAGTCCATGCGCCGATTATCCAGGTAGGGTTCGGGTTGCGACTGATAACCCCAGTTGTATTTTGGCATATTCATCGGGATCGATAGTGCCGTCGGCATCTGGATAAAAATACTCCGGTCGCTGCCACCGAATTCGAGTAATAGCACCGAGATATCCGGATCCTCGGTCAACCGATTGGCCAGCACGCAGCCCGCCGATCCGGCGCCGACGATGACGTAATCGTAGGTTTGATTCATCTGGCAACTCCTGTCGAAGCAGGGTTCATTTTATATGCCGCCTGATGTACAGCTCAAGCTAATAATGAAGCGGGAATGCCAGCTTAAAAAAACCAGCGCCTTAATATTCCGTCAGGCACTGGTAATCCGGAGGAAACTTAATCTGAGAAGTCCTATTCGCACTAGCTCCAGGGAAAAGGGCTACTCGATACCGGGTGTAACTTGCCCTGCTCGTAGCGTGAGAAGCGAAAAGGTTCGAGCAGCGCACTCTTTTGCCCACAGAGCTCTTCCGCCACCAGCTTGCCGACACCGAGCATCTTGTAACCGTGATTCGAATCGGCAATCAGGTAACAGTTCTCACGGAACTGGTCGAACACCGGGAAACTGTCAGGGGTAAACGAGCCAATACCGCCTGAGGGTTCGTTCTTGTAATACTCGAACTGGCCTTCGAAGCGCTTCTGACAATGCGCCAGTGCCGATACCCACATATGTGCAAAGTCTTCGCCGACGATAAAGTCGGGGGAGTCGACGCCGTAGGGATCGACCGCCACCTCGTCCGGATCGGTTTTGATTGCGTAGGGCGCGGCACCTCCCTGGATACCACCGAAATGAAAGTCGGGCTTGTAGTAAATGCCCCACATTTTATCAGTGATCAGTGATCCATCGTGGGTCGAGTACAGGGGTTCATTGCTATCGACGTGAATCACCGGTGGAAATCGACCATCGTTGGTCTTTTGCAAATCGGGATCGACACCCAGGGTGCCTTCCTGTAGTGACCAGTAGATCCACATCGGGATGTCGGTGTGCATAACCCCGTCCTTCCCCTTGATACTGATGGTTTTAGGCAGTTCGAGCATATCCCAAAAGGTCTTAGCCCAGGGTCCGGCACCGATGACGATCTGGTCGCAACCGATCTCGCCCTTGTCGGTTTCTACCGCCTTGATCGATCCACCGGCAGAGTCGCTTTTGAAACCCGTGACGGTGCAACCGGTGAGTATTCTTACCCCTTCGTTTTCAGCTTTCGTGGCGAGCGCATACATGGCCCTGGTGTTGTTTGCATAACCACCGCGTTTTTCGTGTAGTACCGAGGTAATGCCGGTGGCCTGCCAATCGTGAAACAGGCTTTTCATGTAATCGGACGAGTCTTTTTCGCCTTCGATGAAGACTGACTCGTAGCCGATGTCCTTTTGCTGCTGGGCGATGGTGGCTACGTCGGCGTGCATGCTCTCGGGGCTGATTTGCATATAACCCACCGGGTGGTAACTGTAACCCTCGGGGTCGGTTTCCCAGACAGCAACACTGTGCGCCATGAGTTCGCGCATTGCGGGCTGGAAGTAATTATTGCGCACCACGCCGCAGGCAATGCCCGAGGCGCCTGCAGCGATTCCACCCTTATCTACAACCAGGATGTCCCGACCATCGCCCCTGCCCCGTGCTTTCAACTGCAGTGCGAGGTGATAGGCAGTACTCAGGCCGTGGATACCTGCGCCGATAATCAAATATTTTACCTGTGATGGTAGTGCCATAGGGTACCTGGCTGCCTGCGGAGAAATGCGATGGTGAAAGAATATCTGAAACAACAACGCACACGCCGAACAGGAACGACCATTCAAAAGAAAATTACGACATGGAAATACATCGAGTAGTGCTCGCCTGGATCCGTCATTTATTAGATTCCGGCTCGGAGGCCGGAATGACGGGGCCGGAATGACAGCCAAGTAACCAAAAAACTCCCCGTCATTCCGGGCGCAAGACCCGGAATCTTCTAACCCTCTAGCTCTTTCTCCATAAACACACTGAGCGGATCGGGTTTATAGTCACCGAAGGGCGGACACTCGTGATAACCGAGACCCTGATACAAACCGATCGCTTCCGCCTGCTCGGGACCGGTTTCAAGGCGACAGAGCATTACATTATTGTCGATCAAAAACTGTTCCAGTGCGCTCATGATTAACCGGGAAACCCCCTGACCACGCTGGCGGGGGTCGACAAACAGGTTTTTGATCTCACCATAGGCCGGAGACGCATCAACTTTTTTAACCGCGCCAATACCGAGTAGTTTGCGCTCAAGATAAGCGCCGATGAAATAAATATCTGCTGCCAGTAACCGCTGCGGATCTTCCTGGTGATTACTCTCGGGCGGATAGAGCTCGGCCATATACCGACGTGAAAGTTGAATCAGGGCGTCAACATCGTCCGAAATAATCTCGATTGGCCTTATTTGCATACTATTGTCCTTCCGGGTTTATCCGGCAAACACCTGGTCGGTTAAAATCGCAATGACAGGCAACTCAATCCGCCGTCGAGCTTTTCAAATTCGGATACATCGAGTTCGATCACCGAGTATCCCAGTGTACGAATTTTTTCGCTGGCATGCGGGTGACCCGTTGCAATCAATACGCGGCCATTAATCCAGACACAATTAGCCGCACGACGTTCAGAATGCTCGATTTCAATCCGATTGAACCCTGAAAGTTCCGGTCGGTCGACTAGCTCACCGCTTACCACCAGATTATTATTTTCCAGGTAGGCAACGGATGACTTCAGGTGCAGTGCCTCGCTAATCGACAGCGTAGATCCACTGTAGCCTGCTGCCTGTAAATAGGTGATCATCTGCGACGCACCATCCGTGCTGGTGCGTTCAGACAAACCGATATAACAGTGATCACCAACCATCATGATATCACCGGCATCGACTGTGCCCGGTGGTAGAATCGAATCAACCTGGTCGTAGAATTCCCGCAGCAGGGTCGAAATTTCAACCACCTCGCCCTGTCGTGACCGGGCGCCCGGATTGGTCACAACCGCGCAACGCGGCATTAATAAAGCCGTATCTTCGACAAACATCGAGTCGGCATAACGTTCGTCCGCATCCATCACCGTGACCTCTAATTCACAGGATTCCAGCGCCTCGATATATTGCCGATGCTGTCTCAGTGCCAGCGCGTAATCCGGCTCACCCAGTCCTGCCGTGGTGATACCATCGACCAGGCTTTTTGGCGGTGTACGCACAATTGCTTTACTAAACATCACTTAATTCTCGTCACCTCTATTAATCTGCCCGCTTAACTGGCCCAGTAATCACTCACTGCCAGTCGAATACGGGTCACTGCCTGCTCTACAATCGATCGTGGGCAACCGAAGTTCAGGCGCATAAATCGCCCGTCACCGAATTCACGACCTGCAGACAGGCCCACCCCGGCCTTCTCGAAAAACCTTGCCGGATTATTGAGCCCGAGTTCAGACACATCGATCCAGGCCAGGTAGGTCGCCTCGACCGAATCAAGCCTGAGGCCCCGAATCGAATTGATTTCGCCTAGCAAATAATCGCGATTGGCCCGCAGGTAAGCGAGCTGTTGCCGATTCCAGTCATCACCCGATTCATAGGCAGCCTGTGCTGCAACATACCCCAGTCCGGTCACGTAGGGCACAATCCCCTGTTTCGCCTTTTTATATCGACGCCGCAGCTCCCGATTCGAGATGATTGCGAATGAACAACCGAGTCCGGGCGTGTTAAAGGTTTTGCTCGGCGCCATCAGGGTGATACTGCGATTTTCAATTTCGCTGTTCAGCGAGGCTATCGGTACGTGTTTTTTATCCGCGTCGAGAATCAGATCGCAGTGAATTTCATCCGAGCAGACGATCATATCCCTGGCCACTATCAGCTCGGCCAGGCGAGTTAGCTCCTCGCTCGTATAAACCGACCCACCGGGATTATGGGGATTGCAGAGGAGCAAAAGTCTGTCGGTAGCGGTTATATTTTTCGCCAGCCATTCCAGGTCCATCAACCAACGCTGGTCGGACAGGATCATCGGGACTGGGCGCAGGCTACGGTCGCTAAGTTCGGGCGCTTCGGTGAAAGGCGGGTAGACGACCGAGGGAGTGAAAACGCCATCTCCACTCGAACCTACGATTCGACAGGCCAGGTTTAGTCCATTTACGACCCCCGGTTGCCAGACCAGCCACTCCGGCCTGATCTGCCACTGATACAATCGCGCCATACGCTCGACTACAATTTGAATTAACTCTTTTGGCGCTTCCGCATAGCCAAATACCCCGTGCTCTATACGCCGAGACAGTGCATCGGCAATGCCCGGGGCAACCGCAAAATCGGAATCGGCAACCCACATGGGCAATATATCGGTATTTTTATATCGCCCCCACTTTACGCTGTCGCTATTTGCGCGATCCATCAATCTGTCAAAATTGACTGGTTTCGTCATACTCTTTGGTCAATTCATGCAATATACGGGCTATGATCCTAGCACGACATTTTGCTCGATGCTGCCAAATATATTGACGCCACGGTTATCCAGCATTTCTATTTTTACCTTGTCGCCTGCCTTCAGAAAAGGGGTCGATGGCTTGCCCTCTCGAATGGTTTCTATCATGCGCAATTCGGCGATGCAGGAATAACCCACACCCCCCGCTGCAATCGAAGTATCCTGACCGGTACCTTGCCTGTTGGATACCGTACCGGAACCAATGATGGTGCCGCTTCCGAGGTTTCTTGTTTTTGCCACATGCTGGATCAGCTGGGCAAAATTAAAGGCCATGTCCTTGCCGGCATCCGGTCGCCCAAACATCTGTTCATTAACGTAGCTGATCAGCGGGAGTTGCAGTTTCGCGTCAACCCAGTACCCGCCAAGTTCATCCGTTGTCACTGCCACCGGTGAAAAACTGGTGGCCGGTTTTGACTGGTAAAAACCGAACCCCTTTGCTAACTCATCGGGTATCAGCCCGCGCAACGACACATCGTTTACCAACATCAGCAACTTGATGTGGCCTAAACCCTCGTTGGCTGTGGCGCCAATACTGACATCGTCGGTAATGACCGCGATTTCCGCTTCAAAGTCGAGACCCCAGGCCGCGTCGTGAAACGGGATATCGTCGGTAGGGCCCTGGAAGTCATCTGAGCCGCCCTGGTAGATCAGCGGCTCGTTCCAGAAATTTTCCGGTAATTCTGCTCCGCGTGCTTTTCGCACCAACTCGACATGGTTCACATAAGCACTGGCGTCTGCCCACTGGTACGCCCTTGGCAGGGGCGCCGCACACCGCTGCGCGTCGAAATCAAAAGAATTTTCCAACCCTCCTTTATTGATAGCCTCGCTTACTTGATCGAGATCGTCGAATACCTCATCCCATCGGTCTAGCGCATCCTGTAATGTGGGAGCGATATCGGCTACCGATACCGCTATCGACAGGTCGCGAGATACGACAATGAGTTCTCCGTCACGCCCCGATTTCAGGCTTGCCAGTTTCATTATTTCTGGCTTTTATTTTCGTGCAGCCAGGCAGCGTGGCGGGGTGCCTGCCGGGTGCGCGACCACTCGTCAAGCATATCCTCGGCGACCTGGTTCAATGACTGCAGTTGCTCATCGGTACCCTTGTCTGCGGCAAGCTCGAGACGATGACCGTTCGGATCGAAGAAGTAGATCGAGTCAAATATGCCATGATCGACCGGGCCCAGTACTTCAATGCCCGCTGCTTCCAGGCGGGTTTTACTCGCCAACAACGCCGCCCTGTTTTCAACTTTGAGTGCAATATGCTGGACCCAGACCGGGGTATTTTCATCGCGTCCCATCTTTGGTGACTGTGGTAACTCGAAGAACGCGAGGACGTTACCATTGCCCGCGTCGAGGAACACGTGCATGTAAGGATTGTATTCGCCGGTCGAGGGTACATGGTCTTCGGCAAAGGCATACTGAAACGCCATACCCAGGTGTTCGCGGTAAAAATCTACCGTCTCCCTGGCATCGTTGCAGCGGTACGCTACATGGTGAAAGCCACGCAAATTCATGCTCCGGACTCCAGTGCTTCACGTTTCATCTGGTCTTGTTCAATAGACTCGAATAACGCCTGAAAGTTACCTTCACCAAAGCCTTCATCACGCTTACGCTCAATAAACTCAAAGAAAATGGGGCCGATCAGCGTCTTTGAAAAAATTTGTAGCAGTAGCCGAATATCGCCATCTTCTGTACTGCCATCGAGTAAAATACCCCGCGCCTTTAACTCATTCAGGGGTTGACCGTGATTGGGCAGCCGCGCATCGAGCAATTCATAGTAGGTATCAGGCGGCGGTTCCATGACTGGCAGGCCCCTCGCCTTCAACTTGTCCAATACGCCCGGCAGATCAGGCGCCGAAAATGCGATATGCTGGATGCCTTCGCCGTTGTACTGCATCAGGAACTCCTCGATCTGGCCCGCACCGCCAGCTGACGATTCCTCATTCAAGGGAATCCTGATCTTGTTATCCGGTGCGGTCATGGCTCGAGAAAATAGCCCGGTTTTCTGCCCTTTAATTTTAAATTGGCGGATTTCTCTAAAATTAAACAGTCTTTCATAATACTTCGCCCAGTAGTCCACACGACCACGGTAAACATTGTGGGTAAGATGATCTACCAGCTCTAGGCCAACGCCCCTCGGGTATCGATCGACTCCTTCGAGATACTCGAAGTCGATATCATAAATATTGTTGCCGGGTTTATAACGATCAATCAAATATAGCGGTATGCCGCCGATGCCGCGGATCGCGGGCAGGCGAAGTTCCATCGGCCCGGTTGGAATGTCCACTGGCTGGGCACCCAGTTCAAGCGCACGACTATAGGCATGGTGTGCATCTTTTACCCGAAACGCGAGGCCACAGGCCGAGGGTCCATGCTCCTCCGCGTAGTAAGCTGCCAGGCTATTGGGTTCATAATTAATGATCAAATCAATATCCCCCTGCCGCCACAGGCATACATCCTTCGAGCGATGTCTGGCAATCTGTACAAATCCGAGCATTTCAAACACCGATTCCAGCGGACCCTTATCCGGTGCACAAAACTCGATATACTGGAAGCCATCCAGATTCATCGGATTATCTATCAATGCGTTCATGTTCCTCTCCCAGCCTTTGTTAGCCAAGCGCTCGATTATTAAAAGTGGCAGGCTTCAACCCAATGGTGCGTGCTTTTTGTACCCATGGGATCAGGTCCTGGTTGGCAAGCTCATATAACTGCTCCAAACTTTCGAGCACAAAATAAACGGTTTGTAAGATGTCGATACGATAAGGCGTACAAAGTACATCGATGATCTCGAAGGGTCGCCTTTCGACAGTTTTATCCTCGATCGAATAGGGCAACTCTGATTTCGAAGAAACAATTCCGGCGCCAAACGCCTTTAACGAATCCCCGCTACGAAGCAGACCAAATTCCACTGTGAACCAGAACAGCCGGGCAAGCCAGACTCTTTCTTGCGTTGAAGCTCGACATCCAGCCGCCCCGTAAGCCTGCACAAAATCAGCATAAGACTCGTCTAACAATAGCGGTGCATGGCCGAGTATTTCATGGAATATGTCGGGCTCCTCGAGATAATCCATTTCGTCCCTTGAGCGGATAAACGAAGCCGCAGGGAATCGCCGCCTTGAAAGCAAATCAAAAAAAGTGGGAAAATCAATCAGCGCCGGAACGGCTACTACACGCCAGCCGGTGGCCTCCAGCAGGCGACTCGAAACTTCCTCACACTGGGGTATGCGGTCTTGCGGTAGCTGCAGCCGCTCCAGTGCGGCAAGATAGGCGGGCGTGGCAAATTTTTCCAGGATTGGGCGCTGTTGTGCGAATAATTGCCGCCAACGCGAGTGTTCGTCGTCGGTGTAATGAATATAACCGTTTGTGTCGGCTTGCCTGGCGCGGTAATTCGAATTGCTGCCCATATCAAAAGCTCGCTGATGGTTTGACCGGAACGAAGTAATAACGGCTAGTATAGACTCGAACCTGAGACATTATTTTGCTTATTGGTGCCGAAAAATTGGAATTTAGGCAATTTAAATGATATAAATTATCCTTATTCGACAATATATTTCTTAAAAGACGTGATAACTGATAAAATTGACAAGGCTATCCTCTCGGTGGTTCAACGCGACGGCAGGGTGACCAACCAGAGCCTCGCCGAGCAGGTCAACCTGTCTACCGCACCCTGCTGGCGCAGATTGAGTAAACTTGAGAATCGGGGAGTTGTCGATCGCTACGTCGCGTTACTGAACCGAGAGCGCGTCGGACTTTCCGTTATGGTGTATATCCACGTCAGCCTGAATGACCATAATGCGAACACGGTGGAAGTCTTTGATCGTTTCGTCGAACAGTCAACCAATATTCTCGAGTGCTACTCTGTGAGCGGCGAATATGATTATCTGCTCCGAGTAGTAGCAGTAGATGTTAACGCGCTGGAGTTCTTCTTGATGAAAAAACTGTTAAAGCTGGAACCGGTTCGATCCGCAAACACCAGTTTCGTATTGAAGGAAAAAAAGTACTCTACTGCCCTGCCCATCTAATTCATCGAGCAAACTATGAACAAATCCATCGACTATCGCAGTGACACCCTGACCCAACCGACTGCCGAGATGCGAGAATGTATGGCCCAGGCTACCGTCGGGGACGACGTTTATGGCGAAGACCCGAGTGTCAACCAGCTAGAACAAACCGCTGCGCAGCTACTCGGTAAACAGGCGGGGCTTTTTGTCAGTAGTGGCACACAGGGAAACCTGCTCGCGATGCTGGGTCACTGCCAGCGTGGCGACGAATATATCAGCGGCGATGTATATCACGTGTACCTTTCCGAGGCCCGGGGCGCATCGGTACTCGGTGGAATTGCCTCAACCGTACTGGCAACCGGGGATCAGTTTGAAGTACCGGTCGAAAGCTTACGCCAGGCTATAAAACCCGATAATATTCACTATCCGATCTCGCGCCTGTTATGCCTCGAAAATACCGTGCATGGCCGGGTACAGTCGCAATCTCATTTACAGGCCTTATGCGACCTGGCGCACGACGCCGGTCTGCTCACCCATTTGGACGGGGCGCGGTTAATGAATGCAGCCATTGCAGAAGGAATCAGTGCAACGGAAATAAGCGCACCATTCGACAGCATATCCCTGTGCCTGTCGAAAGGCCTTGGCGCACCGGTAGGATCGGTACTCTGTGGTACAAACGAGTTTATCGATAAGGCACGGAGAAATAGAAAGCTGCTCGGTGGCGGAACACGCCAGGCAGGTGTCCTCGCCGCTTGTGGGCTCTATGCCCTGGAACATAATATCGAGCGCCTGGCCGACGATCACAGCAACGCCGAACGACTGGCGAAAGGTCTTGCTTCGCTTCAGGTCATGCCGATTGAGCAACACACCAACATGGTATTTATCAGCCCACCAGCCGAACATGTTGCGCCAATGTGCGAGCATCTTCGCGGCAGTGGGATTAGCATGACTGTGGACACGCCAACCATGCGCATGGTCACCCACCTCGATATCAGTAGCGATGACATAGGGAAGACTATCGGGATATTTAAAGACTATTTTACCAGTCTCTGAACAGGGTATAGAGATACCTGTTTATATTTTCCGGGTGAGGAAAAATAGTTTCATTGCCTTTCGGTTGCAATTTGTGACCGATGAACGCGAGGCGAAATGCCATAAAATTTACGGTAACAGGCAGTGAAGTAAGACTGGGTTTCAAATCCGGCAGCAATGGAAATATCGATCACGCTGTTTTTAGTATTCAATAGCAATTGCTTGGCGTGCAACAGGCGCAGCGACAAATAATACTGACTCGGCGTCATACCTCGATACTTGTGGAACAAGCGTTCAATCTGGCGCAAGGAGAGATTGCATTTATCCGCGATATCAGGCAACGCCAGCGGCTCCTCTATATTGGATTCCATCAAGTTGATGACGTCGATTAGCTTTGGCGCACTCATCGCCAGATCGATACGGTCGGCCATCTGCTGTGAATCGACTGTGGTACGAATCCTGTCGTGCTGAAATTGCTGCGAAATTTGCTGTGCGAGTACCCGGCCGTGTTTTGTTTCGATTAGCTTCAACATCATATCGAGCGCAGCAGTACCACCCGAACAGGTAAAGCGTTTGTTGTCGATTTCATACAGGGTGAAGGTCACTGCTAACTGGGGATAGATTTCCTTGAATACCGGAATATTTTCCCAGTGAATCGTACAGCGGCAGTTACCCAGTAAAGATGCTTTTGCCAGGATAAAACTGCCCGAACTGACGCTACCGAGATTAACCCCCTGCCTGTCGAACCTTTTTAATAGTTTAATCGTATTGGGGTCATCAAAATGCTGCGCCGAGTTAGGCGCACAGATGAACAGGGTTTCAAGGTTCCTGGCTTCAGCCAGTGACCGGGTTGGTATCGTAATCCCGCTGCTGGCTGAAACTGGCGCATTATCAGGCGCATAATAGTACCACCGGTACAATTCATTCGCGGATAATCGATTTGCCGTTCGCATCGAATCAACCACGCAACTAAATGGTATCAACGGGTATCCATCGATCAGCAGAATACCAATTTTTTCAGTTTTTATCGGAATAAGAATACCTCCAACCGCCAGTTATTTTTAATATCAGGCGACCTAACTAGCTGTATTCTATCCTAATCTTTAGCATCGACAACTCGATTTATTCGCGTCAACGCTCCCTATGACGCTGGCGAACAGTTCGAAGTCGCCCCTAGGTCAGCCTTTTCGGGGTGCTAAAATCATACTGTTTGGTAGAATCGCCAGCAGGTTAGGCGTTTTTTGGAGTCATCAATGAGTGGATCAAACAGGCCAGACCGCGGACGTCGCGGTCGCAGAGGTTCTCGCGCACATCGTGCCGGAATCGAGATTGTCAGCGTCAGTAAACCTTATATCACGCGCAAAATTCCCTATTTTGAAGTACTCGATGAAGAGGGCCTCGAACTCATCGAAAATAATGCCGATACCATTCTTGAAGAGATTGGAATCGACTTCCGCGATATGCCCGTGGCATTGGATATTCTGCAAAAAGGGGGCGCCGAGATTGACGGTGAACGGGTACGATTCCCGCGTGGCCTGTGTCGTTCCATTATCCAGGCATCGGCACCCGCCGAGTATACCCAACACGCCCGCAATCCCGATCGTAACGTTCAGATAGGAGGCAAAAACACGGTTTTCGTACCCGCTTATGGTAGTCCCTTCGTATTCGACCTGGATAAGGGCCGACGCTATGCCACGTTGGAAGATTTTCAGAATTTCGTCAAACTCGCTTATGCCTCGCCGTCCATGCACCTGTCTGGCGGCACCATTTGCGAGCCGGTCGATATCCCGGTAAACAAGCGTCACCTGGACATGGTCTACGCGCATATCAAATATTCTGACAAGGGTTTCATGGGTTCGGTTACTGCACCGGAGCGTGCCCAGGACACTGTCGAAATGATCAAAATTCTCGCCGGTGACAATTATATCGACCCGGAAACAGGAAGACCGCGAACCTACGCCTCAAGCCTGATCAATGCTAATTCACCAATGACCTTTGACGACACCATGCTCGGCGCCGCCAAGGTTTACGCTGAAAATAACCAGGCCTGTATCATCACACCCTTTATTCTAGCGGGAGCGATGTCACCGGTTACCGTTGCCGGTACTGCCGCACAATCACTGGCCGAGGCCCTGGCGGGACTCACATTTGTACAGCTGGTCAATCCCGGAGCACCGGTGATCATGGGCAGCTTCGCGAGCTCGATGTCGATGCAATCGGGTGCACCGACTTTCGGTACGCCAGAACCCGCTCTGGTGCTTTACTGCATGGCTGCCCTGGCGCGTCGCCTCGGTGTGCCATTTCGGTCAGGTGGTGGTCTTTGTGCCTCAAAATTACCCGACGCTCAGGCCGCCGCGGAGGCGGTTAATACCATGTTGCCGGCCGCCCTCGCGGGCGTGAATTTCATCCTCCATACTGCTGGCTGGATGGAAGGCGGACTCTCCATGGGATATGAGAAATTTGTCATGGACGTCGACCAGGCCAATATGCTGGAAATCTTACTCGGCGGAGTCGACCTGTCTGAAAATGGTCAAGCCATGGACGCGATTCGCGAAGTCGGGCCTGGCGTGCATTTCCTCGGCTGTAACCATACGCAGAACAACTTCAAAACAGCATTTTACCGCTCCCCGATCACCGACAATAACAGCTTCGAACAGTGGGAACTGGATGGCCGGCTCGATCACTCGCAACGCGCTAACGCCCAGTGGAAAAAAGTACTCGCCGAATACCAGGCACCGCCACTCGACCCCGCAATCGACGAAGCCCTGCTCGACTATATCAAACAACGCAAGGACTCGATGCCCGATTCGATAGTTTGAAGGCCGCTCAACATCCAGTATGGCTGGTTTCGTATTGGATCTATGCCTGTAGGCGAATAATATTTTCGTGCAATAACTTCCATTAAAGACTAGTATTTTGTTAGTCATTGGTCATTTATTGACCAATTTTTGCCCTTAACAAAATGCTGGATGCCCAATCCATGAGCGATGAAAAGACCGGATTGAAACCAGATCATTTCGGTTTCCTGCTGGTCCCAAACTATTCGATGATCGCATTTTCCTCGGCAATCGAACCGCTGCGTATGGCAAATCGGGCGGCGCAGGCGGCGCTTTATACCTGGACCATATACACCCTGGATGGCAATCCTGTAAAGGCCAGCAATGGGCTCGAAATCACACCCGATCAAAGTATCGATAACACCAGTGCTATGTCCATACTCTTCGTTTGCGGTGGTGTCGATATTTCTGACTGCTGGAGCAAATCGATGAAATTTGCCCTGCGTAAAATTGCCAGTCGAAATATCACCCTGGGGGCAGTCTGTACAGCTACCTACCTGTTAGCACGCGCTGGTCTACTCGATGGCTATCGATGCACGATACACTGGGAAAATATTGCCAGCATGCGTGAAGAATACCCGAAGATCCAGTTTACAGATGATTTGTTCCGTATCGATCGCGATCGAATCACCTGCGCCGGGGGACAGTCGTCGCTGGATATGATGCTGAAATTGATCAGCAATTCCCACGGACCTAAACTAGCCGCGCAAATTTCCGAACAGTTTATCTGCGAACGCATTCGCGGCACGGAAGATCGGCAACGGATACCATTAAAGCTTCACCTCGGCGCCAACCAGCCAATTCTTACCGAGGCAGTTACCCTGATGGAAGCCAATCTCGAAGAACCGATCAGCCTCGACGAACTATCCAGATATGTCGGCATTTCGCGACGCCAGCTCGAACGGCTGACGGAGCAGCTCGTGGCGCTTCAGTCCGACGCCGAGCCCCAGGAGATCCAGGAGCGGGACGATCGCATCGCGGAACTGGAGGAACAGCTCCAGGGCATCAGTGATCAGGGTGGCAAGGTCGGAAAACTCGTCGCCGGTTTCGGAGACGCACTCAGCAAGGTCCGCAGCAAGAGCGGAAAGAAAGGTGATGACGAGGGCGCTTCCAGCGCCCTCGAATTTCGACTCCGAGAAGTAACGGGCAAGTGTGACGATCTCCGCGACGAGGTCAAGGAAGCCCGGCAGGAAGCCCATGAGCTTCGCCGGGAGATCGAGATCCAGTCATCCTCAGGAGGCGCCCCCGATTCCGGGGAGGGGGACTCCGGTGAGCAGGACAACGCCCGAATAACCAGCGCGCTGCGCGCGAGAGTCACCCAGCTCGAAGACGAGCTGGAGGCGGTCTCGGAGGGCGACGAGGCGGGCCACGCCACGGTCCTTCAGCAGCGCATCAGTCGCCTCGAACAGGAGCTTGCCGGGGCCCGCGCCGCTGACAAGCAGGGTGAGCTTCACGC
>JACZQS010000238.1 GCA_022545625.1 Pseudomonadota bacterium | reverse complement strand
TGGCCGATAGGCTCATCACTTTCTTCGTCTTGCTGAGTTCTATCCACCCCTTTAATTTCTTGGCTGTCTGCCGAATTTTGGCGGGCAGCATCTTTTGATAATTTGCCGCCAGGATTTGATCCCTGAATATAATTTGTGCGTTTTGCATGCTGTAGCCAGAATACTTTGAAAAGTTTATCAAACCGTTTCCATTCATTATTATTGGTGCACAGCAAACTACGAAGCCCCCAGTGCAGGCGTTTTTGATCCATGATATTACAATGTTTGGCAACTACCAGCGCATCCAGTTCTTCCTGGACACCGATCTGGAAGTCATTTGCGCGAACAAAGCGAACAAAATCGAGGATTCGAGTGACAAGGGTATTGCCCGGGTCTTCAGGCCTTGAATCTGTGTTGTTGACAACGTGCATGGCTTAGCCAGCATTTATCAAAAGTTGCTCGAGGACATCATTCGTGACCTGGTCACGATCATCCCTGGTCTTCAGTACGCACACTAGAGAACCCATGATGAGTTCAGGATCATTGTTCAGGTTCTCAACATCAAGCTGAATGAGTGCCGCGGCCCAGTCCAGGGTTTCACCAATGCCGGGTTTTTTGCGCAGGTCCAGTTTGCGAAAGGACTGGATGCATTCAACTATCTGGCTCGACAATTGCCGATTAATATCCGGTAGGCGATTTCGCACAATGCGTAATTCTTTTTCAAAATCGGGATAGTCCACGTAGTAATACAGGCATCGCCGTCGCAGCGCATCGCTCAACTCCCGGGTTCCATTGGAGGTCAGTATGACATGAGGAATGCTGGTTGCAGTAATGGTGCCTAACTCGGGGATACTGATCTGGAAATCCGATAAAACCTCGAGCAAGAAAGCCTCGAATTCTTCGTCGGCACGATCTATCTCATCAATTAATAATACCGGTGACTGGGGCAGACTAATGGCTTCAAGCAATGGCCGTTTGAGGAGAAATTCCTCGCTGAAAATATCTTTTTCTGAAGTTGATGAATTCTTGCCTTCCTGTATTTTGATCGATAATAATTGATGCTGGTAATTCCATTCGTACACCGCCGAATTTACATCCAGGCCTTCATAACACTGCAAACGTATTAATGGACAGTCGAATGTTCTGGATAATGCCCTGGCAATTTCTGTTTTACCAACGCCTGCATCACCCTCAACCAGCAAAGGGCGCTGTAATCTTGTCATTAACAAAAGCGTAGATGAAAGACCCTGGTCTGCTACATAATCGGCGCGGAATAAGTCCTCCTGTAAGTTGTTGACCGCGTCATTTTGGATGTATGAGGTTTCTGACATGTTCTATTCGCCATTTAATACGTCGAATACCCGTAGCGTATGAATTTTGGGGGTTGACGGAGACCGATTTAAGATTGTTTAGACTCCCGACTAAACATTTTTTTGAAAAAGTCTGCTATTAGATTCCAGACAATGGCAAGACCATTAAGTTCTTTTGGCGCTTCAGCAACCCTGGTAGCGGCGGCTTCTGCGACGGACCCTTCTCCCATGGCGATCACGTTATTGGCAAAATTATCCGCAAACTGTTGCAAAATCCGCTCTGAAATTGAGTCCATCATACGCCCGCCAAAACTTGCCAACTTGCCATTCACGGTAATTTCTGACTGGCCAATTAACTCACAATGGCCGTCCGTTGTTTCACGGATGGATGCAGTCAGAAGCATGCTTGCGCTGGATGTGCCCTTGGTATCGCCACCCTTGCCCAATAGTATCAACTGTTTTTTTTCTGTATCAATGCCTTTTACTTCGATATCACCTTTGAATGCTGCGACGGCTGGCCCAACCTTGATTTTAACCATTCCTTTAAAATGGGTCTCATCGCTTTGCCCGGTTATTTCGGCACCCGGCATACAGGAGGCGACACTTTTAATATCCTGTAAAAATTTCCAGGCGGCGTTTGCCGACGCCGCAACAGGATATTTCTTATCGAGCTTAACCTTCACTATATCTACTCCTAAACAGGTTTTATCATACCATGTCGATTAAAAATTGATTGAGACCAACCAATAAGCCTCTATGCGCGATGAGTCTCTCATCGAACAGACTTATCAATTGGCTCCTAATTCATGCAATTTCTTCCAGATACGATGTGCAGTGTGGGGCATATCCACATGGGTCACACCGAGATGTGACAGGGCATCAATGACTGCATTGGAGAAACAGGGGATACCACCGACATGGGGAGATTCTGCGACGCCCTTGGCACCCAATGGATGATGGGGCGAAGGCGTCACAGTGTAATCTGTTTCCCAATGTGGAGTTTCCACTGTAGTCGGCAGGAAGTAGTCCATCAAACTGTTACCGAGCAGATTCCCATCTTCATCAAAATCTATCAGTTGGCCCATTGCGACCGCAAAGGCTTCGGTTAAACCCCCATGGATCTGGCCTTCAATGATCATGTCATTGATACGCGTGCCACAATCGTCCAGGGCATAGAATCGACGGACCTTGATCTCGCCTGTTTGCGGATCAATATCAACTACACAGACATAAGCGCCGAAGGGGAAGGTGAAGTTAGGCGGATCGTAATAATCTGAGGCTTCCAACCCGTTTTCCATGCCATCGGGAACATTACTATAGGCTGCCATGGCAATTTCCTTCATCGTCTTGACTTGATCCGGTACACCTTTGACCTTGAATTGATCAATGTCCCATTCGAGATCGTCTTCACTCACTTCTAGCAGGTGAGCGGCTATTTTACGGGCCTTGTCGCGGATCTTGCGTGCGGCTCTGGCGACAGCAGCGGCTCCTACCGGTGTGGAGCGCGAACCCCAGGTTCCGGCACCATAGGGTGCTTTATCGGTATCACCTTCTTCGACCTGGATTTCTTCCGATGGAATTCCGAGTTCTGTCGCAATAATCTGAGCATAGGTGGTCTCGTGGCCCTGGCCCTGGCTCTGGGTTCCCATTCGTGCAATGGCACTGCCCGTTGGATTAACGCGAATTTCACAGCTATCAAATAAGCCTATGCCAAGAATGTCACAGGCTTTGGTGGGTCCCGCACCGACTATCTCGGTAAAGGTTGAAATCCCGATACCCATTAGTTCGCCATTGGCGCGTTTTTCTGCCTGTTCCTTACGCAGGCCTTCATAATCTACCGCTTTTAAGACCTTATCCAGTGCGGGTTCATAGTTACCGCTGTCTACTGTCCAACCGAGCGAAGTGTTATAGGGGAATTGATCCGGTTGAACAAAATTGCGTCTACGGATCTCTGCCTTATCTATATCCAGTTTCTGCGCGAGAATATCGATCATGCGTTCGATCAGATATACCGCCTCGGTAACACGTAACGAACAGCGGTACGCCACACCACCCGGTGCTTTATTGGTGTAGACGGCATCAACCTTGACATAGGCGGTAGGAATGTCATAGGAACCGGTGCAAATACTAAACAAACCTGCGGGCCATTTTGTCGCGGAAACATGGGAATTAAAGGCGCCGTGATCGGCCAGCACATTAAAACGCAGTGCCTTGATGCGACCATTTTTATCGGCTGCCAATTCACCGATACCATGGTAGTCACGGGCGAATCCGGTCGTGGAGATATTTTCAATACGGCTTTCAATCCACTTGACCGGTCGACCGAGAACGATTGAAGCCACTATTGCCACTACATAACCTGGATAGATCGGTACCTTGTTACCAAATCCCCCTCCGATATCATTGGTGATGACACGGATTTTGCTCTCCGGTATCCCTGAAAGCATGGCCAGCACGGTACGCACAAGATGCGAATTTTGGGTGGTCATGTGTACGGTCAGTTGACCTTTAACCTTGTCAAATGAAGCCACACATCCACAGGTCTCGAGCGGGCAGGGATGCACTCGCGGATTGAGGATTTCCTCTCTGACCGTGACTTCGGCATCGTCAAACACGGCATCGGTAGCTTCTTTATCACCCGCTTCCCAGGTAAAGATGTGGTTATCATGCAGTCGTTTGCCATGACCTACTTCATCCTTTCCCACCAGGTCTTCTCTTATGATCGGTGCATCGGCATCCATCGATTTGTGGGGATCAACAATGGCGGGTAATTCCTCATATTCGACTTCTACCAGGTCTACGCCATCCGCCGCTATATAGCGTTCTTCGGCGATAACCATCGCGACTTCCTGTAATTGAAAACCGACTTTTTCATCGGCCAGCACGGCTTGCACATCACTGCCCAGGGTCGGCATCCAGTGCAGGTTCAGTGGTTTGAGATCATCTGCTGTCAATACGGTTATTACACCCGGTAGCGCGAGGGCTTTTTCC
>JACZQS010000237.1 GCA_022545625.1 Pseudomonadota bacterium | reverse complement strand
GAATCGACGCAATTGGGCAACGTAACCGAGAGGAATCCTTTAGGCCCGTTTGCGCAAAATACGCGACCGTTGATGTTGACTTCAACACCATTTGGCACTTCGACAGGTTGTTTCGCTATTCTGGACATATGGCTATACTACTGTGCAAAGAACTTCGCCGCCGTGTCCGGCTGCCCTGGCTTGCTTCTCGGTCATTAATCCACCGGAAGTTGAAATGATTGCTATACCCAGACCACCGTTGATAGACGGAAGTTCATCTTTTGATTTAAAAATACGTAATCCGGGCCGACTGATACGTTTAATACTCTCGATAACCGGCTCACCCTGGTAATATTTCAGCACGATAGTCAATTCTTTCTTATCATCGTCCGATACATTAAAGTCAGTAATGTAGCCCTCGTTTTTCAGTACCGTGGCAATATTCACCTTCTGACGGGAAGACGGCATTACAACCTTGACCTTGCTCGCTTTTTGAGCATTGCGAACGCGCGTCAACATATCTGAAATAGGGTCCTGTAAACTCATAATCTATTCTCTCACCAACTAGCCATCACCAGACCCGGGATATCGCCACGCATTGCGGCTTCGCGGATCTTGTTACGGCACAAACCAAATTTTCGATAAACACCGTGGGGCCTGCCGGTAATCCGACAACGGTTGCGTTGCCGCACTGCCGACGAATCCCTGGGCAGTTTTTGCAAACTGTCAACCGCAGCCATTTTTTCTTCGAAGCTGGTATCGGCACTCTTGATGATCAGTTTCAGAGCGCTTCTTTTTTCAGCGTAACGAGCTACCAGCTTGCTGCGCTTAAGCTCTCTCTGCACGACGGAATTCTTTGCCATAAAATAAACTCGATTAATTCTTAAAAGGAAATTGAAATGCCGATAACAACGCACGGCCTTCCTCGGCGTTGCGCGCGGTAGTAGTGAAGCAGATATTCATCCCACGTAGCTTGTCGATCTTGTCATAATCAATTTCCGGAAAAGCGATCTGTTCGCTAATCCCCATGTTGTAATTTCCCTGGCCGTCAAATGCTTTGGCACTGAGTCCACGAAAATCGCGAATCCGTGGTATCGCAAAATTGATCAGGCGATCCATAAATTCATACATTTTGTCTCTACGCAATGTCACCTTGCAGCCTATCGGCATGTCTTCTCTCAATTTGAACCCGGCAATCGCTTTTTTAGCCAGGGTGACTATCGGTTTTTGGCCGGTGATCAGTGACATATCGCTAGTCGCGTGGTCGATAATTTTTTTATCCTGAGATGCCTCACCTATGCCCATATTCACCGTGATTTTGGTAACGCGCGGAATTTCCATCGCCGACGAGTAGCCAAACTGGGCTTGCAGATCTTTAGCCACTGTTTCACGATAATATTGTTCTAGCCTGGTCATAATTTATACCCTAGATATCGATCACTTCGCCGTTTGATTTGAAATAGCGAACCTTTCGATTATCTTCCAGCGTTTTAAATCCGACGCGATCGCCCTTTTGAGTATTCGGGTTAAACAGCATCACGTTAGATAATTGAATCGGTGATTCCTGATCGACAATTCCGCCGCCTTCACCTGAGCGTGGGTTGCCTTTCACATGCTTTTTCACCATGTTGACGTTTTCCACCATCAGCCGACCGTCGTCCAGTCTTTTCAATACATTGCCTCTCAGACCTTTGCTGCGGCCTGCAATGACAATGACTTCATCACCTTTTTTTATCTTCAGCATTATTCTGAATCTCTTTTCATCACTAACAATGACTAATTAATCACGTCTATTAATTCGGTGCTACAACACTTCTGGCGCAAGTGAGATAATCTTCATAAATTTCTCACTACGTAATTCGCGCGTCACCGGGCCAAAGATACGGGTACCAATCGGTTGCAGGTTATTATTCAGAATAACCGCCGCGTTTCCGTCAAATCTTATCGACGAGCCATCAGGACGACGCACACCACTCGCAGTTCGCACCACCACAGCGTTGTAAACCTCACCTTTCTTGACCTTACCACGAGGAATCGCGTCTTTAATACTAACCTTGATAATATCGCCAATCGCAGCATAACGACGCTTTGACCCACCCAATACCTTGATGCATTGCATCTTTCGCGCACCGCTGTTATCTGCCGCATTCAACATTGTTTGCATCTGAATCATGACTACCTACCCGCTACGCGCCTGTTGCTTTATCAACGATCTTGACCAGTGTCCAGGATTTGGTCTTCGATATCGGCCGACATTCTGAAATCTGTACCGTATCGCCGATACCACACTCATTATTTTCGTCATGAATATGTATCTTGGTCGATTTTCTCACAAACTTTCCATAAATCGGATGCTTCACCTTGCGCTCGATCATTACGATGGCCGACTTGTCCATCTTGTCACTGACTACCGAGCCGGTTTGTATTCTTAAAACTTTAGTTTCACTCATGATTGCTCACCACCACGATTGGCACTCATCACTGTTTTTACCCGGGCAATATTCCTGCGTACCTTCTTAAACTGGTCCGGACGTATCGCGTCCGGGTTGATCCCCTTTTGCATGCGCAGGTTGAACTGCTCACGCATTAACGCGGTCAACTCGTCACGCAGTTCCTGCCCTGTCTTGGAAGTTAATTCCGATGCCTTCATTACATGACCTGCCTTGATACAAATGTCGTTTTGAACGGTAACTTGGCGGCAGCCAGTTTGAAAGCCTCACGTGCGATACCTTCGTCGACCCCTTCCATTTCGTACAATACTCGCCCGGGTTGAACCTTGCAGACCCAAAACTCGACGTTACCCTTACCCTTACCCATACGTACTTCGAGCGGCTTTTTCGATACCGGTACATCGGGGAATACCCTGATCCAGATTTTGCCACCGCGCTTGATGTGGCGGGTCATGGCACGACGCGCGGCCTCAATCTGGCGCGCGGTAATTCTTCCACGGCCCACGGCTTTGAGACCGTATTCGCCAAAGCTCACCTTGCCACCCGCGATTGCCAGGCCCCTGTTGCGACCTTTAAACTGTTTTCTGAATTTTGTTCTTTTCGGCTGTAACATGACTTATCTCTTACTTACCGGCCTGCTTGCCCTTGCCCGATTCCCCGGCTTCCAGGCTAAAAACTTCTCCCTTATAGATCCACACCTTAACACCCAGAATGCCATAGGTAGTCAATGCTTCAGCGAATCCATAGTCAACGTCAGCACGCAAGGTATGCAATGGCACACGGCCCTCGCGATACCATTCATTTCGAGCAATATCCACACCATTGAGTCGGCCGGATACATTGATCTTGATACCTTCGGCACCGATACGCATGGCGCTGGTAACCGAGCGACGCATGGCGCGGCGAAACATGACGCGGCGCTCCAACTGTGCAGCAATGCCCTCGGCAACTAACTGTGCATCAAGCTCAGGCTTGCGAATTTCTTCAATATTGATCTTGACGTTGTTGATATGCACCGATACCAGTGACGCTACCTCAATTCGAAGCTTTTCAATATCTTCGCCTTTCTTGCCGATGATAATTCCGGGACGTGCAGCATGTATCGTCACCGCAATCGCCTTCGCTGGGCGCGATATCTGAATTCTACTCACCCCAGCCTGCGCAAGTTTCTTCCTAAGGTAGTCGCGTATCTTCATATCTTCGCCAAGAAATTCAGCAAATTCCGCGTTATCCGCATACCACTTGGATGTCCAGTCGGTCGCTATACCGAGACGAAAACCCGTTGGATGAACCTTTTGTCCCATCTGTGCCTCTTTAACTATCCGCAACAGTCACGGTAATGTGACTGGAACGTTTTAATATTCGATTTCCACGCCCCTTGGCTCGTGCGCGCATGCGCTTCATGCTCGGTCCCTGGTCAACGCAAATCGCCGAAACCTTGAGTTCGTCAATATCTGCGCCATCATTGTGTTCGGCGTTTGCAATGGCTGACTCCAGCACTTTACGTACCAGAACCGCCGCTTTCTTATTACTGAAACTCAGCAGGGTCAGCGCCTTATCGACTTCCATGCCGCGAACCTGATCGGCTACCAGGCGGCATTTCTGCGCAGATATTTTTGCATGACGATGTTTTGCACTGGTTTGCATAATCCTTTACCTATCTCTTCGCCTTTTTCTCGACGCTATGGCCGCGATAGGTTCTGGTGAGCGAAAATTCACCCAGTTTGTGGCCCACCATATTTTCATTGATCAGTACCGGCACATGTTGCCGGCCGTTATGAACAGCGATTGTCAGTCCCACCATTTCAGGCAAAATCATCGATCGCCGGGACCAGGTTTTTATCGGTCGTTTG
>JACZQS010000236.1 GCA_022545625.1 Pseudomonadota bacterium | reverse complement strand
CACAATCCGGCACGCGCCTGCTTTGTTTCTGCCGACGGTTACATTGTGTTATGGGATTTTCATAATTGCGAGCATCTCTCAACCCACCTGCCACTGATCAAGGAACGACGAACCGGTGCCGGGTTCTTTTATTTTCTTTCGGCTGACCGTAGTGAAGAACATGCCCGGCGGTTTGCGCAGGATGTCGATGACGTGGTGCGGGAACACACGGGCAGAAATCGTCGTCTTGCTGTCGATAAAATTGAAATATCTGGTCTGCGCGCGCTGGAACAACTTGGCCTCGAAATCTTCGATGGACAGGAAGTCACCGAGATCGCCCGCGTGGTCAAGGGACCCGACGAAATTAAGGCCTTATTTTGTGCCACGGCCGCCTGTGAAGCCTCGATGGTAAAGATGCAGGAAGCGATCTATGCCGGACAAAGCGAAAGCGATATCTGGGCAGTACTACACGCCGAGAATATACGCCGCGGCGGCGAATGGATCGAAACGCGAATCTGTTCATCCGGTCCCCGAACCAACCCGTGGTTTCAGGAAGCTGGCCCACGCATCATCAGTGATGGTGAATTGCTGGCGCTGGATACCGACCTGATCGGCCCTTACGGCATGTGTTGTGATATCTCACGCACCTGGCTGTGCGGCGATGTTGAGCCCAGCGCTGACCAAAAAAGGCTTTACCAGGTAGCCTACGAACACATTATGAGCAACCGGGAACTGCTCAAGCCCGGCGTTAGCTTTCGCGAACTCACCGAAAAAGGTCTCCGGCTACCCGAGGAATATAGACAACAATGTTATAGCGTGATGATGCACGGTGCCGGTCTATGCGATGAATACCCGGCAATTTACTACCCCGAGCAACTTGAAAGCAGCGGTTACGATGGCATAGTAGAAGCTGGCATGGTGTTTTGTGTCGAGGCCTATATTGGCGCTGTCGGTGGTATAAACGGGGTCAAACTGGAAGAACAGGTAGTCGTTACCGAAACCGGTTTCGAACAAATGTCGAAGTATCCTTTCGAAGAAAAATTACTGAGTTAGCGCCGCTTTTGTGGGAATGACAGATAAATAATGGGTATCCAATGATCGGACCAGAAGATCCACCGCCGTTTACGATTGTTAATCCGCTGGGCAAGGCCAGGGTTCTACTGGTTGGCGATCATGTCAGTAATGCTATCCCTGGAATACTGGATAACCTCGGCCTCGATGAAACGGTGCTCGAGGGGCATATCGCTTATGACATCGGCAGCAAAAATATGATCAATCATCTCTCGCTACTCCTTGATGCTCCTGCCGTACTGGCAGGCTACTCGCGTCTGGTAGTCGATCTGAATCGCAATCTTGAGGATGCCAGTGTAATGCCGGAAGTGAGTGACAACACGGTTATCGAGGGTAATCTAAATATGACGCCCGAACATCGTAATCAACGCATCGATTGTTTCTATACGCCCTACCGCACTGCAATCGACGACATGCTAGGCGGTTTTAAGACGAAGGAAATCGTGCCAGCTTTTATTTCTATCCATAGTTTTACCCCTGAAATGGCCGGTTTTTCTCGTCCCTGGCAGGCAGGTATTTTATGGGATAAAGATCCGCGTATCCCGGTGCCGTTGATCAAAAATCTGCGCGCCCATGTCGGAGATTTCCATATCGGTGATAACCAACCTTACTCGGGTAAAGAATTATCCGACTTCACCATCGACCATCATGCCGAGGCGAGCGGGTTGCCACATGTCTCTATAGAGGTTCGACAGGACCTGGTTACTACTGAAGCAGGAGCTGAACGCTGGGCAAACATACTGGCCGATGCCCTGCGTGACATCCTGGCTGGCCCCGACCTGTATCGTCTCTGGGAGCCGGCATAAACTACAACTTCAGTTCCCCGGTCAGGCGATGGCATCGACAATCGTTTTACGCAGTCGGCTCCAATACCGGCTCTTCGCTGCCGAGCATCTCCTTGCGCTTTGCGATATAAGCCTGAAGCTCTTCCACGATCGCGGGATCAGTAGGTGGTGGTTCAAACTCGGCTAAAATTTTTGGCCAGATTTCTGTTGCCCGCATCGTCGCGTCTTTGGCCCCTGCGATTACCCAGTTCTCATAATTTTTCCAGTCACTCAAAAATGGCTCGTAAAATGCATTCTTGTAGCGTTCCATCGTGTGCGCACAACCAAAAAAGTGACCGCCAGGTCCTACTTCCTGCATCGCCCCGAGCCCGGCTTCGGCCAGGTCAATTTTAAGCGGTTCGAGCATAGCGCTCATGTGTTGCAGCATTTCACAATCGATGATGAGTTTTTCAAAGGAAGCCACCAGTCCGCCTTCGAGCCAGCCCGCGGCATGATAAATCAGGTTGCCGTGCCCCATTACTGCACCCCATAGCGCCATTTGGGTTTCGTAAGTCGCTTGTGCATCGACCGCGTTCGAAGCGTTACAGGCACTGGTACGATATGGGAGCTTGTAGTGACGCGCCAATTGTCCCCCGGCAATATTGGCGAGACTGTTTTCCGGGGTGCCAAACGCCGGGGAGCCGGAGCGCATATCGACGTTGGAAGTAAATCCTCCATAAACTACCGGGGTTCCAGGGCGGGTAAGCTGCAACAGGGCGATGCCGAGCAATGCTTCCGCGTTTTGCTGGGCGAGTGCACCGGCCATCGTAGTAGGCGTCATTGCGCCCATCAGGGTGAAAGGCGTCACCGTTACCGGCTGCCCGAACAGGGCCATTTGCATTGCACCGTAGGCCATCGCATCGTCCAGCTTACGTGGTGAATTGACATTGATATTGGTCATTACGCTCGGGTTGGTTTTCATCTCTTGCATGCTCAGGCCACGTGCAATTGCAGTCATTTCAATCGCATCACGCGCGCGTCCAGCACCGATACCCGTCGCCAAAAATACCTTGTCCGAAACGGTCAGATTAACCAGGGTAGTGTCGAGGTGCCTTGAATTGGCTGGCATTTCGGTGGGGGCGGTCGCCTGGTTACCAAAAAATGTCAGCACATTAAAATACTGCCCGAAACTGATCAGTTTTTTGTAATCTTCAAAATTGCCCGCTCGGCGTCCATTGATATTATCGTGTACGTTAGGCGTACCCGACACCAGGCCAAAATTGATCACATTACCGCCGACCTGAATTGCCCGTTCGGGGTTGCGGGGCGTCATCGTAAATTTTTCTGGTGCCTGCGCTATGGTTTCGAGTAGCAAGCCCCGGTCAATGCGCACCACGCCACTGTCGTCAACCGATGCACCGGACTTTCTGAATAATGCCAGGGCCTGATCACCCAGTACTTCGACGCCCTCCTCTTCGAGTATGCGCAGTGAAATATTATGGATAAATTCGAGCTGCTCAGGGTCGAGCGGCTCGATCGGCGCGAAGCGGTTTCGTATTTCCTTCCGGTCGATCTGGCGAATAGCGGCCGAGTCGACAGGTGCTTTTTTACGACCTCGCCTGCGGCTGGTACGTGGCATCAATAAACTCCAGAATAAATGGCCGAGGTTGGTCCGCTAGTTTACAGTGTCGAAATGCTAATGAAAGTGACCATCCCTACTTCTAAGGGGAATATAGAAAGTAACCCCGAAATCCAAAGTGATATATAATTGTATTTAAATGCCTAATAATAATAACTGGCGGTCTCAGAAAGGGAGAACACACCGATGAAAAAAACTCCAAAACTCCGTGGTTTATCCGACATCCTGACCTATTTTCGGCGCAATGAAACTCCCATATTTTTCGTTTCACCGACCTCGTTTAACCTGCTCGGCCTGGAAAAATTCGTCAACCGTTTTTTCCATATTAATTATTTTGATTCCTTCGATGGTGCGCATCCACGTGTTTTTGTGCCCGAAGAAAAGGGTGACGTCGATTTTCAATCGATGGAGGACGTCTGCAACTATATGCTAATGCACAAGGAAGTCATCGATAAAATAAAAAAATCGGGCAAGGGACCTGCCAAGTTGTTATTTGTCATGTTCGACGAGAAAACTGAAGAGATCTGTAAGGAACTCGGTGTCGATATTGCGCTTCCATCGGCAGCACTCAGAAATAGACTGGACTCCAAGATCGAACTCACCAGGCTAGCCAATGAAGCGGGTATCGACAGTGCACCCAACGCGCTTGGCGAGGCTGACAGTTTCGAATCCCTGATGAAAATAGCCGCAAAAGCGAATCTCGGCAAGGACCTGGTCGTGCAAACTCCGTATGGCGATTCGGGTCGCACAACATTTTTCATCACATCGGAAGCGGACTGGGACAAACATGCCGGGGATATGAAAGGCGAGCAGTTAAAAATAATGAAACGGATCAACCAC
>JACZQS010000235.1 GCA_022545625.1 Pseudomonadota bacterium | reverse complement strand
GGTGAAACCGGCAAAAGCAAACCAGGCCTCGTCCCAGAGAAATATTAAATCTGGTTTTATCGCCAGACATTCCTCCATGATACGTTCGACGTTGTAGACGATGCCGTCGAAAGTACAATTGGTCAGCAATAACAATTTCACCTTGTCAAGCTGGCCCGATTTTTTGTACATTAACAAATTACGCTTGATCTCCTGCAATGGGACAGCGCCATACATCGAGTATTCATTCAACGGGTAGGAGTCGAGATAACAGACATGTGCGCCCGACAGCACCATGCCGTAATGGTGGGATTTGTGGCAGTCGCGGTCGACCAGAATGATATCGGTTGGTTTCACCAGCGCCTGTACGACTATCTTGTTGGCGGTAGAAGTACCGTTGGTGACAAAATAGGTGCGTTTCGACCCAAACGCGCGCGCCGCCATTATTTGCGCTTTCTTGATCGGACCGTGGGGTTGCAGTAGTGAATCGAGACCACCCGAAGTGGCCGAGGTTTCGGCAAGAAAGATATTCATGCCATAAAATTGCACCATGTCCTTAATCCAGTGCGACTTGGTGATCGACTTTGCCCTCGAAATCGGCATTGCATGAAACACGCCGGTCGGAATTCTGCTGTACTTGCGTAAGGCATTAAAGAAGGGTGTTTCATAACGCAGCTGAATGCCCCGCAGTATGTTCAAATGCAAATCCAGGTAGTCTTCCTGCTGGTAGAAAATGCGCGAAAACTTTTGCGTTACCCTGCCGGCAATATCCTCCACCGCCGCATCGGTTACCAGGTAAAGGTCCAGTTCGGGCCGTAAATCTGACAACAGGCTGCCCAGTAAAGGACCGCGGTCTGTGTCGAGGGAATCCTCATAATCCGATTCGTTTATTTTCGCCAGGTAGCGCTGCAGGATTTCCAGATGATTCACCGAGCGCAACGGAAAGCCGTAGCGAATCACAGCGGCCTGGATATTGTAGTTGAATAAAACAGCTATCAACGCGTCCTCCAGGCTTGGCACAACAACGATATCATAAACAAAACTGTCTTCCGGGCGGCGTAGCTTGCGCAAGCCGTCGCGAATATATTTCATATCTTCGGGTGAGCTTTCATCGACGAACAGAACTTCGAAATAGGGTCTCTGTTGATTACTATCCTCGTCGTAGTATTGACTAACTTCGCCCTTATCCTCGAGTTCAGTGGGAACACGTAAATTGATCTGGCGTGATCGATAGGTGCCACTGGTCAACGCGCGTACGATTCGCGCAACGATGCGCGCGAGCAAATCGTAATCCTGCTGTTCGTAGAGTTGCCATATCAATTTGAAATCTTCCTTCGAAGGGAAGGCAGTGTAGTCTTCGATGGTGTGCAACAAGCTAATCGCTTTCTTGGTTTTTTCACGCAATGCAGCCACATCTGCCTTACGCATCTGCTTCTCCCTCAGGCGACTGGCATATCCGTCGAGCCGGTGCCAGGTATCAAACCGCAGTTGGGTTGGACTGTGATAAAAATCCAGATTGGTACGGGCTTTCGTGGCCAAGGGGATATCCTTGGTAGTATCTTCGCTAGACATCTTGGCTCCGGGGGTGATTCCTGGGGGCTAGTCTATCAAAATAGATACTTCTAACTGTGAAAATTTTACTGAATGAAATGGATCAATTTTATACTGTCAGGATTTTTATCATGTGGATAATCCGATCCTCGAACAAGCAGGCCCGCAAAGATGGCCTCTCGGTGGAATTGCATGACAAATAGTATTTGTGAGATTCAAATTTAGTCGTTATCCTGTCGCGTTCTCCACCATAGATACCCTGGACCGTCGACGCTATGAGTATACAAATTTCCGACCAGGGCCTGTTTAAAACCCAGGCCTATATTAACGGACAATGGATAGACGCTGACAGCGGCGCTACGCTGGAAGTTACCAACCCCGCTAATGGCGAAGTGATTGCAGAGGTTGCCAAGTGCAGCACCGCAGAAACTCGTCGCGGCATCGAAGCTGCTGAAGCAGCGCTCCCCGATTGGCGTCAGAAAACCGCAAAACAGCGCTGCGCCTATCTGCGCGATTGGTTTAACCTGATGATGGCGGCACAGGAGGACCTGGCCATAATCATGACCACCGAGCAGGGCAAACCACTGGCCGAATCGCGAGGCGAAATTGCCTACGGCGCGAATTACATCGAGTGGTTTTCTGAAGAAGGTAAACGTATTTACGGCGACACGATTCCGCAGCCCTCTAACGACAAGCGTATTGTCTGTATCAAACAACCGGTTGGCGTAGTTGCCTGTATCACTCCCTGGAATTTTCCCAACGCGATGCTGACTCGCAAGATTGCGCCGGCGCTGGCAGCAGGCTGTACCGTGGTGTGTAAGCCTGCTAACGCGACCCCTCTTTCGGCATATGCCTTCGTTGAGTTAGCGCATCGGGTCGGCATTCCAGCAGGTGTCATCAATATGGTTACCGGTGAAACCAAGGCAATCGGCGCCGAAATGACTTCCAATCCGATTGTGAGAAAACTGACTTTTACCGGCTCAACCCCGGTTGGCAAGCAACTCATGGCCGAGTGTGCAAAAACCGTAAAACGAACCTCGATGGAACTCGGTGGCAATGCACCCTTTATAGTATTTGACGACGCTGATATAGATTCCGCGGTCGCAGGCGCGATGATCAGCAAGTACCGCAACGCGGGTCAAACCTGTGTTTGTGCCAATCGCATCCTGGTGCAGGAAGGGTGCTATGATGCCTTTGTCGAGAAGCTGACCGAAGCGGTTGGCCAACTCAAGATGGGCGACGGTAGCCAGGAGGGTGTCAACGTGGGGCCGCTGATTACCGAACAGGCCGCGATAGACGTTATGTCATTTATCGAAGACGCGGTCAGCAAGGGTGCTACCACGGTAGCCGGTGGCAAGCGTTCAGATCTGGGCGCTAACTTTGTGGAACCCACTATACTCACCAATGTTACCGACGATATGCGTGTATTTCGCGAAGAGATATTTGGCCCGGTAGCACCATTGTTTAAATTCAAAACTGAGGAAGAGGCGATCAACATGGCCAACGACACCGAGTCTGGTCTCGCCTGTTATTTCTACTCACGCGATATTGGGCGTATATGGCGGGTCGCCGAGGCCCTCGAATACGGCATTGTCGGCATTAACGAGGGTATAATCTCAAACGAAATGGCACCCTTTGGTGGGGTCAAGGAATCGGGGCAGGGCCGTGAGGGTTCTAAATACGGGCTCGACGATTATCTCGAAATTAAATACATGTGTATCGGAGGAATCGACAAATGAGCAAGGCACAATTAAAAATTGCGCAAGATGAAAAACTCTCGAACAGTGAATGGCAGGCACGCAAGAATGACGCGGTTGCGCGTGCCCAGGGTAATATAGCACCGGTATTTGTAGAACGCGCACTGGGATCCGAAATCTGGGATGTCGAAGGAAAGCGTTATATTGATTTCGGCACCGGTATCGCGGTTTGCAGCGCCGGGCACAGCCACCCGAAAATTAAGGCCGCAGTCGCTAAACAACTGGAAAACTTCAGCCACACCTGCGTGATGGTTACTCCCTACGATAGTTCGGTGCGACTCGCAGAAAAACTCAATCAACTCGTTCCTGGCCCATCGAAGAAAAAATCAATTTTTGTCACCACCGGTGCGGAAGCGGTTGAAAATACCATCAAAATCGCACGCGCCTACACCGGCCGACGTGGCGTCATCGCCTTCAGTGGCGCCTTCCACGGACGCACGATGCTGGCAATGGGGCTCACCGGAAAAATTACACCGTACAAAAACCTGTTCGGGCCCTTTCCGGCTGAGCTCTACCACGCACCCTTCCCGATCGAATATCACGGGGTCTCGGTCAGGGAATCATTAAAATCACTCGACAATCTGTTCCAGGTTGATATTGCACCCAGCGATGTGGCCGCGATTATCGTCGAACCGGTGCAGGGTGAGGGTGGATTTTATCCCGCCCCGGTTGAATTCTTACAGGCATTGCGTGCGCTTTGTGACGAACATGGCATTGTCCTGGTCGCGGATGAAATCCAGACTGGCTTCGGCAGAACTGGAAAAATGTTCTGCACCGAATATGCAGGTATCGAACCTGACCTGATAACCGTTGCCAAGGGTATGGCGAATGGCTTTCCGATTGCCGCTGTAGTGGGTAAGTCCGAGATCATGGATTCACCATTGCCCGGGGGCCTGGGCGGGACCTACGCGGGTTCGCCGATTGGCTGCGTCGCCGCGTTAGCGATGATCGAGGTCATCGAAGAAGAAAATCTGATCGACTCGGCAAATCGCGTGTGCGATACCTTTGCCTCCCGCCTCGAA
>JACZQS010000234.1 GCA_022545625.1 Pseudomonadota bacterium | reverse complement strand
TCTACGACAACGCTCATCCCGACACGCTCACTACCGAAAACTGGAACGACACCTACCGTTTTTCGCTGGGCTTCGATTTTCAGCAATCGGATGCCATGATCTGGCGTGCCGGCATGGCGTTTGATGAATCGCCCGTCCCCGACGCTGAGCATCGTACCGTGCGCCTGCCGGGCAACGATCGAACCTGGCTGTCGTTTGGCCTGACCTACATGCTCAACCCGAACATGTCGTTCGATGTGGGTTATTCGCATCTGTTCATCGACAACGCACCGATAAATAATACGCTTGAAAGCAGCATTCCGACATTAAATGCCACCGTGACTGGCGAATACAAAGCCTCGGTCGATATCCTGAGTGCACAGTTTAACTGGAACTATAATTGAGCAAGCCGCGGGCCTGAGATAGCTGCGGCATTAGTACGGATCAATGAAAAAGCAGTTGGCGGGTGATCGCCGCTGCTTTTTTATTGGCAGTAGACGTTAATCGATAACGCGCATACTCGAATCGATTCGGGTAATCCTTCCTCAGGCTATCGAAATGTCGGGAAAAATCGGCATCGTTCATATCGTGTGAGTGGGTCAGTGCCAGGTGATCTTGCCAGATGTCGTAATGTTGGGCGAAGAGCCGTTGCCAGAACCGCAGTTGGTTGTCAGATGCTTCGATCCGCAGATCAATGGTTTTGGGTAATTTTTGTGAAAGACGCCATTTTGATTTGACTGAAAAATGCTTGCAGGCCGCATCCAGGATCATCTGTGTTGCCCGCAGTCGCCCTTCGACGCTGTAACCGGCAACGTGGGGAGTCGCGAGGTCTACTTGTTGCAACAGCGCACGCGAAATGTCTGGCTCGTTTTCCCAGGTGTCGAGAAATATTGTCAGGTCGAAACGGTGTTCGAGCAAATCAAGCAATGCATCGTTGTCGACTACCGATCCTCGTGCTGCATTGACCAGAATGCAATTTCTGTTCAGTCGTCGCAGGCATTGCTGGTCGAATAAATGCCATGTCGGATGATCACCATCATTCGTCAAGGGTACGTGCAGGGTAATGAAATTACATTCATACAAAATGGTATCGAGATCGACAAATTGATAATCCAGGGTTCCGGCCTCCTCAAGCGGCGGGTCGTTGATCAATGTCTCGATGCCGAGCGCCTGTAGTTTTTGCAGCAGCCGCGAACCGATATTGCCGCAACCAATGATTCCCGCCTTTAGTTCAAACGGATCAAAACCCTTGTGCTCGGATAGCGCAAACAGACCGCCAAGGACGTATTCGGAGACGCCCTCGGCATTGCAGCCCGCCGCATTGCTAAACGAAATCTGGTTTTGTTCGAGATAGTTCAGATCGACATGATCGGTGCCAACGGTTGCGGTGCCAACAAATTCGACCGCGGTGTCATGTAAAAGATATTCATTTATCTGGGTAACTGTTCTAACCAGAAGGCACTGGCAATCGAGCAGGTGCTTGCGTTCGATTGATCGCCCCGGTAATAATTCGACCTCACCCAGATCGCTGAATGCTTCATAAACCTGTGGAATGTTTTGGTCCGCTACGATTTTCACGCCTGAACGCAAAACCTGTGTATCAGTTGCTTCAGCATCTCGATAGTCGGATCGATTTGATCGATCGGCAGGTATTCATCGGGTTGGTGGGCCTGATCGATCGACCCGGGCCCGATGACGATGGTTTCAGTTTGCATACTATTGTAGTAGGGCGCTTCGGTGCCAAAGGCCACGCTGGTGGCGGATTTACCGGTGAGGAATTTCAGATACTCGGCAATCTCGCTGGCCTCGGCGGTGTCCATCGCTGGCGTTCCCTCGTCACCGATTATCAGGCACTCGCCGGTAAGACCTCTTCGCTCGGCAACGCCGGCGACCAGTTCTCCAATATCAGCGTGCAGCGTATCGAATGACATGCCGGGTAAAAAGCGAATATCGATCAACAGTTCGCAGGCCCCGCAAATGCGGTTGGAATTGTCACCCCCATGAATATGGCCGAGATTCAGGGTGGGAGTCGGGATCGCAAAGGCGGGGTCATTATATTGTTTTTGCAGTCCATCGCGGTACCTGAGCAATTCGCCGATAAATTCGTGCATGGCTTCGAGCGCATTATTGCCAAGCGCAGGGTTACTGGCGTGACCCGATCGACCAGTGAATCGAATCGATTCGGATAAACCCCCCTTATGTTGCCGTATCGGTTGTAGACCCGTCGGTTCACCGATGACACAATAACGACCCAGCTTTTTACCATTGTCGGCGATCAGTTTGGCACCGCTCATGGTCGACTCTTCGTCGGCGGTAGCAACGATGGTCAGCGGTCGCTTGAGCTTGTCCAGATCGAACGACTGACTCGATTGCAAGGCCAGCGCCAGGAAGCTTTTCATATCGCAACTGCCCAGGCCGTATAAGCGATTGTCTTTCTCCATTAGTTGGAATGGATCGCTTAGCCACAAATCAGGATCGCAGGGAACCGTGTCGGTATGTCCTGATAACACCAGACCGTCCGATCCTGAACCGGTAGTCGCTATCAGGTTGAATTTGGCCTTGTCGATAGCCTGGATTTCTACTTCGAAGCCGCGGGTTTCCATCCAGTCGGCGAGCAGATCGATCACAGCCCGGTTACTCATGTCGAGGTCGGCATGATAGCAACTGACTGATGGGGTTGCGATCAACTGGGCGATCATCTCGCGGGTGCTTGGAAGGCCTGTGGTCATGAGCCTGTCATTCCGGCCCCCGAGCCGGAATCTATTGAATAATTAGTGGTGTTAGGTATCCCGGCTTCGATAATAACGGATTCCGGCTCGGAGGCCGGAATGACGATTATTGAGTTAATGATAAACTTCATAAGCTAGTCGAGAAAATCAGTTACAGCACCTTCCGAAGCCGAACTTACCAGCCGCGCATACTTGGCCAGTACGCCGCGCCTGTAGCGAATTTTCGGTGGTTTCCAGGCTTTCGCACGCCTACTCCATTCAGCATTACTGAGCCTGGCATTGACCTCGCATTTCTCGGCATCAATCGTGATGGTATCGCCGTTCTTTAACAATGCGATTGGACCGCCGAGCGCTGCCTCGGGGGTAACATGCCCGACTACAAAACCGTGCGATCCACCGGAGAATCGGCCATCGGTAATAAATGCCACGTCCTTGCCCAGGCCCTTGCCCATGATAGCCGAGGTCGGTGATAGCATTTCTCGCATGCCGGGTCCACCTTGCGGGCCTTCATAACGAATAACCACCACATCACCATCCACAACGCCGCCTTTTTGTACGGCGGCAAACGCGTCTTCTTCGCATTCAAAGACCTTGGCCGGTCCGGTGTGGGTCAGTTTTTTATTCCCCGCGACTTTCACCACGCATCCTTCAGGCGCCAAATTGCCATGCAAGATCACCAATCCGCCAGTTGGCTTGATCGGCTCTTCCACACGATAGAGCACCTTTTGCCCAGAGGTCTCTGACGCCGTCTCGGCTTCTTCCTTGAGCGTGCGTCCAGTGACGGTGATGCACTCGCTCTTGAGCAGACCTGCATCAATCAATCGTTTGGCTACCAGGCGGGTGCCCCCCGCTTGATACAGATCAGCAGCCATGTACCGCCCACTGGGTTTTAAATCGGCGATAAGTGGAATCCTCTGGTTAATGGTATCGAAGTCATCCATATTCAGTTCTACCCCGATTTCATGTGCGAGCGCTAGGAAATGGTGCACGGCGTTGGTGGAGCCACCCGTAGAGGCGACGGCGGCAATGGCATTTTCCAAGGCATCTCGCGTGATAATTTGCTTAGGCCGCAGGTCGCGTTTGAGCAGGTCAATAATCAAATGTCCACATTGAGTAGAGACCGATTCCTTTTTGGGATCCAAGGCCGGGATGCCATTAAATCCCATAGGAGAAATGCCCAAAAATTCAAATGCAATGGACATGGTGTTGGCCGTAAACTGGCCACCGCATGACCCGGCTCCCGGACAGGCGTGGCTTTCCAGATCGTGCAGCTCCGCGTCAGACATTTTGCCGCGAGCATGAGCCCCAACCGCCTCAAACACTTCCTGAATCGAGACATCGCGACCTTGGAATTTCCCCGGCATGATCGAACCACCGTAGAGCATGAGCGAGGGGAGATTCAGGCGTGCTAAGGCCATCACGGTGCCGGGAATGGTTTTATCGCATCCGGAGAGTGCTACCACCGCATCAAACAAATGCCCACGGACCACCAATTCAATTGAGTCGGCTACGACCTCACGGCTGACCAACGAGGTTTTCATGCCTTCTGTGCCCATGCTGATGCCGTCGGAGACCACCACCGTGTTAAACTCGATGGGCACGCCACCGGCCTCACGAATGCCTTCTTTG
>JACZQS010000233.1 GCA_022545625.1 Pseudomonadota bacterium | reverse complement strand
AATGCAACGGTTTGCTCGCGCATGATCAATAGCAGAAAAATTACCCCGAAGGCAATAAAACCAGGGATTTCACGCAGGCTTTGCAGTATTCCTATCTCGATACCGGTAAAACCAGCCTGTTCGATCGAGAAGTTGTTAATCAGTGCCTGCCAGGTCGCAAACGACAGCGGCACTGCTGCTGAAAACAGGTAAAGAAATATTTCTGGGCGCTGGAAATGCTGTTTAAACATGGGGTCCTGTAATGGATATTGCCGGTAAAAACTGGGAAAGCGGTGAAATTCCCAGTACTGCGGATGCTCGTTATTGGCAAGAATAATATCATAACCTGGGTAACGATACTGCCATGGATTCGAGAACTTTCCATCAGTCTAGATTGCGATTCGCAATAAGATAAAATAACCGCATGAATACTTTCATCTACGGTTTTTCACTCGGCTATGGCGCAAGATTCTTACGCCCAATATTTGCGCAGGCCCGGTCCTGGAAAATATTGGAGATTATTATCGGCACTATCATGTGGGCCATAGCGGCGAAGCTTGTATTCATGCGGTAGCCAAGATACCTTTCGCGTTATAACTGAGACGGGGAATATTATGCAATTGAAAGACAAGGTAGCCGTTGTGACCGGTGCCAGCAACGGCATTGGCCTGGCCATCTGCAAGCGCTATCTCACAGAAGGCGTAAAACTGGTAATGACCGATATAGACGCCGAAAAAGGCCGGGTAGAAGCGGAGAATCTGGGCAGCGAGGGTGATGTGATTTTTATCCAGGGTGATGTCGGTGACAAGACCAGTGTCGATCAAATGTTCAGCAGCGCGGTCGAACATTTTGGCCGCGTCGATATAACCGTCGCAAACGCCGGAATATTAAAAACCGGCGACTTCCTGGAATTCAGTGAAGAAGATTTCGATTCTGTGATCAGGGTTAATTTAAAAGGTGTATTCCTGACCGGCCAGGCAGCGGCCCGGCAAATGTCAGCACAGGATCCGCAGGGCGGAATAATCATCAATATGTCATCGACTAACCAGGTATTGGCAATTCCACAAATTACCCCTTATGTCGTAGCCAAGGGCGGTGTTGGCCAATTGACCAAAGTGATGGCGATCAGTCTCGTCGAACAGAATATTCGTGTCAACGGCATAGGCCCCGGATCGGTGGCTACCGAAATGTTTCTGAAAAATATTGCCACCAATGAAAAGGCGATGGCAGCGATAATGTCACGCACACCGATGAAACGCCCGGCCGATCCGAGTGAAATAGCATCGATTGCGGTGTTCCTGGCCAGTGAGGATTCCTCATATATCACCGGGCAGACTATCTTTGCCGATGGTGGGCGATTGCCATTGGCTTATACCTGTTAGTTTTTGGTAAATTTAAAATTACCGCTGATGATCACGGGCACTGATTAATTCCGTAATTCCCGGGACACAATACTTAATTCAAGTTCCTCCTGGAATTTCGGGAAAACGGGAAAGAATTAAGTATCGTGTCCCTATATCTATCACCCATGATTACGAGCACCAGCGATTGCTGGGTTTGCTAAATGCTTTTGTGTAGACTTCAGGTCAAACGCTGTCTGACAATTATAAAGCTAAGCGACGATTATCAACCTGACCTCCGGAATCTCGGTTTATGATTCGAGTTGAAAGTTTGTGTAAACACTTCGGTGGAATAAAGGCCGTCGATAATGTATCGATCAGTATCGGTAAAGGTTCAATTACCGGTCTTATCGGCCCAAATGGAGCTGGTAAGACAACTTTGTTTAATACCATTGCGGGTCTGTATACACCAACCTCTGGACAAGTTTTTCTCGACGGTGAGGATATTACCGGGCTCAAACCGCATCAACTATTCAAAAGGTCCTTACTCAGAACATTCCAGATAGCCCATGAGTTCTCGCGCCTGTCCGTTACCGAAAACCTGATGATGGTGCCTGGGGATCAATCGGGTGAGGGACTGGTCAACGCTTTATTCCGGCGGGAACGGGTCGAACAGGAGGAGCAGGCGATACACGACAGGGCCCTCGAGGTGATTGATTTTTTGAACCTTGGACGGGTAGCCAACGAACTGGCCGGTAATTTGTCCGGCGGCCAGAAAAAACTACTCGAACTGGGCCGCGTCATGATGGTTGATGCCAAGATCGTATTTCTCGACGAGGTTGGCGCAGGGGTAAACCGAACCCTGCTGAAGGAAATCGGTGATGCGATCATAAAACTCAACCAGGAAAAGAATTACACCTTTTGCATGATCGAGCACGACATGGATTTTATCGGACGCATGTGCGACCCGGTAATTTGTATGGCTGCGGGTACCGTGCTGGCCGAGGGCAGCGCCGAGGAAATTAAGAATAACGAGGAAGTGATCGAGGCTTATCTCGGACACGGCCTTAGAAATAAGGGCATACGGGCGGGTACGGGAGCAGCGTCGTGAGTTTTCTGATCGGGGAAAATATGACTGGTGGCTATGGTGGGGCCGATATACTCAAGGGTTGTACCGTGGATGTCGACGAAGGTGAAATCGCGGTCATAGTCGGCCCTAACGGTGCTGGCAAATCGACCGCGATGAGGGCAATGCTCGGAATGCTCGAGCTAAAATCAGGATCAGTGCGTTTTAGAGGCAAGGAAATTACTCATCTATCAACCCAGGCACGTATTGCCGAGGGTATCGCCTTTGTACCCCAGACAAACAATGTATTTGTCAATATGACCGTTCTTGAAAACCTCGAAATGGGGGCCTTTTTGCGTCAGGACGATTTTAGAGAAACCATCGAGCAGGTATTCGAGCTGTTTCCAATACTGGCCGAAAAACAAAACCAGTTAGCCGGTGAGCTTTCGGGCGGTCAGCGCCAGCAGGTTGCTTTTGGACGAGCCCTGATGTCTCAGCCCCGGGTATTGATGCTTGACGAACCGACCGCAGGTGTGTCTCCAATTGTGATGGACGATCTATTTGAACGCATTCTCGAAGTCAGGCAATCGGGGGTGGCCATATTGATGGTTGAACAAAATGCACGCCAGGCGCTGAGCATCGCCGACAAGGGATTCGTGCTGGTCATCGGCGAAAACCGGCATACCGATACCGGGGCTGCCTTGCTGGCCGACCCCGAAGTCAAACGATCATTTTTGGGGGGATAGCCCGTCTATCTGTAAAGGCGGCCAATAGTTTTGACACTCCATACGAAATATTCGGGCTAGAAATGGAAACCATTACAGACTTCATCAACGCATTCGTTTTGTTGCTAAATTTTATCCTTGTACCCGGGCTTGCCTATGGCTCGCAAATCGCATTGGGTGCACTCGGGATCACACTGGTCTATGGCATCCTGAGATTCGCAAATTTTGCCCACGGCGACACGATGGCCTTTGGCACAATGGTTACCATACTGGTGACCTGGTGGCTGCAATCACTGGGCATCACTTTTGGCCTCCTGCCCACTGCATTACTGGCATTACCCGCAGGTATTGTCGCGACCGTATTGATTCTGCTTATCACTGATAAACTGGTTTATCAGCATTACCGGCGAGTAAAAACCCCGGCGGTGACCTTGCTAATCGTATCCATGGGTGTGATGTTTATGATGAACGGGATTGTACGTTTTATCATCGGCCCCAACGACCAGCGGTTTCTTGATGGCGAAAGATTCATCATTCATGCCCGTAGTTTCAAGGCAATGACCGGCCTGAACGAAGGCCTCAGTATCAAGGTATCACAGGGGATAACCATCTTCATCGCGATCCTGCTCGTCGTTGCCTTATTCTGGTTTCTACAAAAAACCCGAACCGGTAAGGCCATGCGCGCCTATTCCGACAACGAAGATCTGGCACTACTTTCGGGTGTAAATCCTGATCGAGTGGTACTGATTACCTGGATTATCGTTGCTATTCTGGCCACCGTCGCAGGCACACTGTACGGGCTGGACAAGAGTTTTAAACCCTTTACCTACCTGCAACTATTACTACCGATGTTTGCGGCAGCAATTGTCGGTGGTGTTGGTAACCCGATTGGCGCGATTCTGGGGGGGTTCGTGATTGCTTTTTCCGAGCTCATTGTAACCTACGCCTATAAGAAGGTTTTCGTCTATCTTTTACCAGTGAGCCTGGAACCTTCCAATCTGATGCAACTGTTATCGACTGACTACAAATTCGCTGTTTCGTTTTTTATCCTGGTGCTGGTATTACTGATTAAACCGACCGGTATATTGAAAGGAAATGTCATATGAGTAACTATCAGAAATCCTGGCTGGCTTTTTCAATCATCGGATTGTTATTTCTAATCATCGGTTTGGCACAATCATGGTCAGTCGCCCTCGGAATCTTCAATATGTGCCTGATCTCGTCGATAGTGGCACTGGGAATTAACATTCAATGGGGATACGCTGGCATAGCG
>JACZQS010000232.1 GCA_022545625.1 Pseudomonadota bacterium | reverse complement strand
GCACCGGTTGATGGGGAAATACCTCATCTACCAGAAGGGCTGCACTCTCGGCCATGCGACGTGTTCCACAGCTCGGGCAGAATCCACGCCGTTTGCAACTAAATGCGACCAGGCGTTCCTCGTGGCAGTTCTCGCACCGTACCCGTAGGAATCCGTGTTCAAGCCTCCCGCACTTCAGGTAGTCTTCGAATTCCCGCTGCACATAGCCCGGCAGCATCCTGCCTTCCTCGGCCAACTGCTGCCTGAAAACCGGGTAGTGCTTCGACACCAACTGAGCTTATTTTGACGAAAGAGTGATATGTATTTCTTCACTGGGGGATTCAAACCGGTGACTGATTGCCTTTCGCTTAAAGTCCTGGGCATAGACCGTTATCACATGAGTTTCATTACCCAGATCAGCAAAACTAAAGGCCCCAACGCTATTGGTAATCCTTGATCGATAAGATAATGATTTCGTGGTACCGCGGTTGATTTCAGCATCCAGGGTCACCCTGGCGTTATCCACAGGCACACCATTTTGATCGCTTACCCATCCGGATAGGTAGTGGGTTCCCTTGTCGATTACCAGGTTCAGGCTCCTGGTTTCGTTTGGCGCCAGGGTCACTCCGGTAATCTTGAAATATTCAGGGTATGCCGTCGAAAACAGGAGCTCTCCTGCGGGAAATCGATCCAGTTTAAAAAAACCGGAGGAATCGGTGCTCACCATTCGAACCAGGGAATTCGTTGTCGTGTTTCTGACGTTTATTTCAAAGTCAGGTACCGGCACCCCGGCGCTGCTCACTACCATTCCGTTGATATCGACCAGGTTTATGCTGGTCAGAATAACTTTTATAAACGGCGTGTTATGTGTCACCTCAACAGAATCGTACAGATACCGCGAATATTGAGCCTCAGGGAAAACTTCCAGGCGATAGGTTAAACCTGATCGCACTCCTTCAAATGAAAAATCTCCCCTCTCGTCACTGGAGACGACATACTGCGTCAGACCTCGCGATGTGATCCGAATTTTCTGTACCGCAATTCCTTCTCCGATATCATTGCCAATCCAGCCATGGATCGAGGTAGTATCATTCGCTTCCGAGAGGGACACATCAAGCTTTATAGCTTGTCCACTCCCTAAATCATCGCCCTCAACCCACACTCTTTCCTCCCGGTAACCAGAACGCATGATATTAACAACCGGGTTTTTGGATTTGGTGAGTTTAACTGATATCTGATACCTGCCCTCTGCGTCAGACCTGGCGCTGGCAAAACGATATTCCTCTGAAATCAGTGCATTTTCAATGGGCTGATTATCTTGATCGACAATCGTCCCGTAAATATTAACGTATCCCTGGATCGCCGTAGGAGAGACTGGCATTGCAGTTTCTGATTGAACCGGGACATGAGTGTCATCATTGCCAGGATTCTGGTCCAGTAAATCGTTGAAATTACTGATAATGCCCTTGATTTGATCACTCTCCAGAAGCAGGCCTGGCAGAGATTCGTTTTTCGCAACCGATGGCGCATCAATCAGGTAAAGATAGGAAGCGAGCAATAACGCTGCCACTATCGCAAATACCATAAGTTTCGATTTCATCGTTGGTTACCAGACACCTGCTGTGTTTGACATTGATACTGAGTCTGGTTGCCTTGCCAGATTAAACCCAGGGTCAATAATATCGTATTTTTGACAGTTATTTAGACAATTTTATCTCCATTTGGAATAGAGGAATTGGTCTTTTTTCACTACAGAAGTATAGGAAGAATTATCACCCTATTTTCACTATTCCACCAAGTAAAGAAAGAGATTCGCGAAGCCGTTCGACCCTGGAGTATCCGAAGTCTGACTGATTTCCGCCGACACGCCCAATATTGCTCCTTCCCGCCGGTCAATCCTGCCAAATTTCAGCCGCCAGGCATGCCGACTACCTGCCACTTCTTTCGCAGGTTCAATGACCGGAATGTGCTGCGTTGACCAGTTGAGATCGCAGCACACAGCGGACGTTCGTAATTCAGATAAAAAAGAAATCATAGTTGCTTCTTGTCATTCTGGCGTAAGCCGGAATCCATTGTCGAGCCTCCTCCAAAATCAGCCAGCGGCCAGCTGCTCCCGCATGCGCGCAACCGTTTTTTCGAGTTCCTGCGCCGCGCGATTGCGCACCAGTGCCGTCGGAATCAGGAAGCCGACATCGACGTAGGACTCGTAGACAATTTCATGCAAGCCCTCGCGGGGGCCCGGCAGGATCATCCAGCTGCCGGAAATTAGGCGAAAATCTCCGCCAGTGCGGCGCCAGGTTATCAACTCGTATGGCCGCACGTAATCCCTTTGCAGCGTGTAATAGAAAGTGAGTATCCAGGCCTTGATCGTATAGCGTACCCGCGCACCGCGTTCGTCCTCGTCGATGATCTCGATACGGCGTATTCCTTTGAAGGTTTCCTTGAAGCGGTCGTAATCGGTCAACAGCGCCCAGATGGCCTTGCGAGACGCTTGCAGGTGGAAGGTTGCGCGAAGTCCATGGATGCCCTGATCGTTAGTCACGTCCTCGATGATGATTGAGTCTTCCGTGGCCGCCCCATCGCCGGGCGCGAGCACTACACCGATGAACAGCAGAACAAGCGAAAACCCCGTGCGCTGAATTTTATCGTTCACCCAATGCCCCAAGCGGTAATCGGAGGACAGTATACCTATTTGCTCTCTTACTCGAGACCGAAATAGGTATACTTGATACGGCCTGAGTATACCCGACACTTTTTATGGTAAAAAATGTAACTTAACCATAAGAGGTAAAACAAGATGGGCAAAGGAATTCGATACAGCGATGAATTTAAACAGGAAGCGGTTAATCAAGTAGTGATCCATGGTTATCCGGTGAGTGAAGTTAGTCAACGACTTGGCATCTCAACCAAGAGTTTGTATGCCTGGTCACAGAAGTTCAGAAAACCTCGACAACAACGAGAAAACGAGGCGGATCTGCAAGCTGAGAATGCCCGTTTGAAACGGGAACTAAGGCGAGTCCAGCAGGAGCGGGACATCTTAAAGGAAGCCGCGGTGTTCTTTGCCGGCGAGTCAAAGAACGTTACCCGTTCATAAAAGCTCGCAGCGACGAATACCCAGTGAGAATTTTATGTCGAGCCCTTGAGGTTCACCCAGGTGGATATTATGCCTGGCTGAGTCAGCCACTAAGCGAACGCGACATTGAAGATAAACGATTGACTGGTCAGATCAAACAATATTGGCTAGAGAGCGGTGGGCATTCTGGGTACCGTAATATTCATGAAGACCTATTGGAGGCAAAGATCGATTGTGGCCGGGATCGGGTACTGAGGCTCATGAGATTAGCTGGTCTGAGAGCCCAACGGGGTTATAAAGCGCCCAAGGGCTATTACAGTGGCACAGTTCACCCGGCTGCACCGAATATACTGGATCGTCAATTTGAGGTTGATGCGCCGAACCAGTGGTGGGTGAGCGATATTACCTATATTCATACACATGAAGGGTTTCTTTTTCTGGCGGTCGTGATGGATTTATTCGCTCGTAACATCGTGGGCTGGTCGATGTCCTCAAGAGTCACCGAAGAGTTGGTTCTCGACGCACTGACGATGGCCTATTGGCGGCGCAAGCCGGACGGCAAGGTGATGTTGCATTCAGACCAGGGTTCACAGTACACCAGCAATCGGTGCAAGAAGCTGCTTAAAACATTAAATATGGAAGCCAGTATGAGTCGTCGTGGTAACTGTCACGAAAATGCTGTTGCAGAGAGCTTTTTTGCAAACATAAAGAAAGAAAAATGAGGCGAGTGAAATATAAAACCCGTGCAGATGCTCGCCATGCTATGTTTGAATATATCGAGATGTTCTATAACCCCAGACGCCGACACACGCATAACAGCAGGGTCGCGCCAACGGTCTATGAACAGCGATATTTTGAGAACCAGGAAAGTGTCTAGAAAACTCAGGCCGTATCAAGGCTCCAAGCTTTCCCGAAGTAATAGTTCATGCCTTGTATCCTGGCAGTCGTGGTCTGAGTCTATCCAGTGGTTCCACTGTGACCGGCTGTATTCAGGTACTGTGGTTGCGAGTAGGGTTGGGGCGAATAGAAGGAGAAAAAGTAGTTTCATTCAACCATGTTGTTATTCAATTCTAATTAGATTCCATGAGCCGTGTTCATCATCCGTCTCCCAAGTGCCTTCGAGGCCAGTGCCATCATGATTTATTTCCCACCTACCTACAATTAGTCGAATACCCCTATATTTGAATTTGATGGTATCACCATTTCGGATTCCGTAAATTTTACTACCATTTTTAGAGACATCGGTGCCTATGATGTCGTTACCGTTCTGTTCAAAAGTGAACCTGGGTTGTCGGTCGCTAAACATCCATGGAGGACCTCTTTGAATATCGGAAAGATAAATACCCTGGATGTAGGTTTCCGATATTTT
>JACZQS010000231.1 GCA_022545625.1 Pseudomonadota bacterium | reverse complement strand
CCGATCACTAATATGCGCCCTGGCGAACTCAAGCAATAATGTTGCGGTCAGTGGTCCGTGGACTACCAGACCTGGATATCCCTCTTCATTACGACAAAAGTCGAGATCATAGTGGATTCTATGGCCGTTGAATGTCAGGGCCGAATAACGGAACAATAAGGTCGAATCGGGAACTACTTCGCGAGTCCATTGCGCGTCGTCCGGTACTTCCGGCGGCCGGGCTTTATCGTCACCAGGCTGTTTTGTATCACGGTAGACGATATTGTGGATTTCAGTCAATTTCAGTTCGTCGCCAACAAGGATAGCGTGTTCGACATCGACAAAACAGAGTATGCCGCTGCGCCCCTGTTTCAGCTTGACGTCGCGGACCGTAGATTCTCGGCGGGCGAGCTCTCCCACCCGCAGTGGCGCGCTGAATTTTACATGGCCGCCTGCCCACATACGACGCGGTAACGGTACCGGTGGCATAAATTCGCCCTGGGCAGCGTGCCCATCTCGACCCAGTTCCGATGCACGGGCCGGATTAATAAAATAGGCCCAGTGCCACAGCGGTGGAACTGGCTCGCCGTCGCTCAAGGCTTTCGGCTCATAGTCGAGCATGGCGCGCATGCGCTGCAACGGTTCTACCGAGATAGTTTCACCGGTTGTTTGCTTGTTACCAATCCACTGGCCCAGGTAGTCTGCGTCTAATTTTGCCTGCTTCACTCAGCAACCCCGTCACTATGGTCTAAATTCGTAATAAAGAAGGATTTTAATTGATATTAGAATTAAATGGCTAGTCCAGGCCTGCCTATTTAATTTCCAGGGTTTCGTCCAGTGCCACCCAGGCCAGGAGTACGCATTTCTTCCGAGCCGGATGTTGTCGTACGGCTCCTAGTGCTGCCAATGTTGTATTTGACGGGGCTTCGCTTATGGTGTCACCGAACCAATCCAGCATTTGCTGAACCAGGTGTCGTGCCTGTCGCATAGTCAAGCCGATCGTGCACTCGCTCATAATCGAGGCTGAAGCCAGGCAGATGGAACAGCCCCGACCCCGAAATCGGACCGATTCCAAAATCTCATTTTCAGCCCTGATTCCCACTTCGATATCGTCGCCACAGCGAGGATTGCTGCCGCGCTTAACCCTGTCCATGGAATCGAGGTCGCCCTTGTTACGGGGATTGTGGAAGTGGTCGAGCAAAACAGTTTTGTAAACACTATTCACTAATTTTAACTACCGAGGATTTTTTTTGTTTCATGAACAGCCATAACCAGTGCCGCTATGTCATCCTTATTATTATAAAAACTGAAGCTGGCCCTGGCCGTACTGGGGGTATTCAGGTGTCGCATGAGTGGTTGGCAGCAATGATGCCCGGCACGAATAGCAACACCGTGTTCGCCAGCTATTTGTGCGATGTCGTGAGGATGAATGCCGTCGATATTGAATGATAGTATGCCGCTTCGATAAGGGCTGTTTTCGGGTCCGTAAATGGTAACGCCATCGATCTCGGATAGTGCTTCAAAGGCTGTGGCTGCTAATTCCTGTTCCCGCTTGGCGATAGGCTGTCTGCCGATTTCCTCGATATAGGCAGCTGCTACCGCAAATCCCAGTGCCCCGGCCAGATTCGGTGATCCTGCTTCGAAGCGCGCCGGTATCTCGGCCCATATACTGGTGTCGGCCAGGACCTGGTCGACCATGCCGCCACCCAGTAAAAGCGGCTCCGTTTGCGTCAGCCTTTCCTTTTTGCCGTAAAGAAAACCGATCCCGCCAGGGCCACACATTTTGTGGGCCGACGCTACCAGGAAGTCACAGCTAAGCGACTGCACATCGACCGGCATATGTCCCACCGATTGAGCGGCATCGACCAGTACCGGAATCGAGTTGACCGAGGCCAGCCTGGTAATTTTTTCGACCGGATTGACAATGCCGAGCACGTTCGACACATGGGTGATTGCTATGAGTCGGGTTCTGTTACCAAACAGGCCATCAGCCTTATCGAGGTCGAGTTGGCCGCTACTATCGAGAGGAATCACTTTTAGACTGGCGCCTCGATCGCGACATACCCGCTGCCAGGGTAAGTAATTGGAATGATGTTCCATCTGGCTTACCCATATTTCATCGCCAGCCTCGAGAGCTTGACGAGCCCAGCCGGAGGCTACCAGGTTAATTGCTTCGGTAGCCGAGCGGGTAAAAATGATCTCGTCAGGTGAGGGCGCATTGATAAAATTTTCGATTGTCTGGCGTGCCTTTTCATAGGCTTCGGTGGCCGATTCTGCCAGCGGATACAAGCCTCGGTGCACCGGGCCGTACTGGTTACGATAGCACAAATCGATAGCATCGATGACACAGCGCGGTTTCTGGCTGGTGGCGGCCGAGTCCAGATAGTGTAGTGTCTGGGGGCCACTGTCAAAAATTGGAAAGTCTTTTCGTAAAGCGTCGAAATCTACGCTATCCGAGGCAGTTAACATTGATGCGTCAGTTGCCACTCTTGCTGCCAGCTATCGCTTTTGGTGAAGGAGCTTCCTGGTGTAGTGTGTCACGCATACGTACGCCGCTAGCCTGTCGGCGTACCATCACGATTTCGCTGATAACACTCAAGGCTATTTCGGCGGGAGCGCGCGCGCCGATATCGAGTCCGCAGGGAGCCATCACACGTTTTATATCCGAATCAGAAAATTTCTTGTCTCTCAGGTAATCTAGCACCAGCCGTGAACGCTTGCGGCTGGCGATCAATGCGATGTACTGTGCATTCGATGCCAGTGCTCTGGATATGGATTCGTGGTCACCCTTGTGTTGAGTCGCTATCACGACAAAATCTTCAGCTTTAGGGATTAACAGGCTGTAATCGATATCATCGGTAATGAGCTGAGCCGCATCGGGAAATTTTTCGCGCTCAGCCATGCTGTCATTTACGATGACCGAGAAGCCCATCAGATCAGCCAGCTGGCACAGATGTTCAGCCACGGCGCCATGCCCCATAATCCAGACCGATGGCTTCGGTAGAGATGGCTCAATATAAACTCGCATATGACCTCCACAGGGCATTCCGGCACCCAGCACTTCGTCGTCCAGGTCGATTTCAATAATATCGGTTTCTCCACTTTCCATACATTTCTGCGCCGCAAGACAGGTAGACGATTCTGCGCAACCACCACCTACCCAGCCAGTTACCACTCGACCATTTGCGTCGATCAATGCCTTGGAGCCGGTTTTAGCGGAGGTTGATCCAACAACATCGATCACCGTGGCTACCGCGTAGGGTACGTTCTGCTGACGTATCGAGAGTAGGTAGTCGAGGAATTCTTTAGCCATATTAATTTGCCTGCTGCAGTTTCGTCGCGTCGAGCTGGTGCGTAGCGGAATCGCAGAATTCGCGGTAATCCATCGGGGTATCAAGATCGATCACCACCGAGGGTCCCGGCATTTCCACGGTTCGTACTAGTTCTGGGTTTTCTTCGATAAATCGCCGACACCCGAGGTTATATTTGCCAGTGACAATATCCCGTTGGCACCGGTTACTAATAATGATTGGATTTCCGCGCTTACCCTCGTATTCAGGAATAATGACTTCCCCGCCATTGCGCGTAAAGAAAGCGTCGATCAAATGGTCTAGGTCGCTAACCGTCAATGCGGGCTGATCTCCGAGGGCGACGATCACGCCTTCACAGGCTTGTTCCAGCGACCCGAGACCGCAGTGGACCGATGCCATCTGCCCTGACTCGTAATCACTGTTGTATACAGCGCGTACCGGCAGACCTTTGAGCAAAGCCTGTGTGTTAGCTCTATCGTGACCAAGCACCACCACAATTTCGCCGAGTTCTGCGGCCAATAATGTTTCCAGGCTGCGTCTTAGTAATGGCACACCGTCTATCGGCATATGCAGTTTGTTGATTTCTCCCATCCGCCGTGACTCACCAGCAGCGAGCAGGATGGCTGAAATTTTTGCCCTATCCATGGCCACTACAGCACCCCCCGTCAGTCGTATCGTTGGCAGATTCCAGGGCTTGCACAACCGGTCCATATTCACTGCTGGCCCCCTGCTTACCCCCAGCGCGTCGTACAGACACCAGTTCCGCCAGAATAGATAGTGCGATCTCGGCTGGAGATACCGCACCGATCTCCAAACCCACCGGGCTATGGATTCGATCCAATGCGCTGGTATCCATGCCACTTTTGGCCAGGCTTGCTTTCAGTCCGGTAATTTTTTTTCGACTGGCAACCATCCCTATGTATCCGGCATTACTATTGATAGCCGCCTTCAGGGCAGAGCGGTCGTGTCGGCCCTGGGTCGCCACCACGATAAAGTCGCCGCCAGCCGATTCAAAATCATGCTTTATGCGAATGCTCTCCGGAAATCCGGATGACTCGAGATCAGGGCTCATCAGCGTTACTGCAAAACCTAGCCGCCCGGCCAGGTCAGACAGGCACAGCGCTACCGGGGAATCGCCCAGGA
>JACZQS010000012.1 GCA_022545625.1 Pseudomonadota bacterium | reverse complement strand
GAGCGGCCTTGCGTTCCACGCCTCGAACTTGATCATTTTGGATCACAACCCGATTCACCCAGAATTAATCAGAGGTTCCTTAAGTAAGAAATCACGACAACAATCATCATTTTAATTTAGGAGATATACTGTATGACAATTCGAGTTGGTATCAACGGTTTTGGTCGCATTGGACGCATGGTTTTCCGTGCTGCACAAAATTTTGACGACATAGAGGTCGTTGGCATTAATGATTTACTCGACCCGGACTACCTCGCCTATCTGTTGACCCACGACTCGGTTCATGGTCGCTTTAGGGGTGAGGTAGCAATTGAGGGAAATACCCTGGTGGTTGATGGCAGGAGTATTCGGCTGACTGCCGAACGTGATCCATCGCAACTCAAATGGAACGAGGTCAATGCCGATGTTGTGATCGAATCAACCGGATTATTCCTCACCAAGGAAACCGCGCAAAAACATATCGACGCCGGCGCTAAAAAAGTCATTATGACAGCGCCGTCCAAGGACGATACGCCGATGTTCGTCTATGGTGTCAACGACGATAGTTATGCCGGGGAGGCAATTATTTCGAATGCATCCTGTACCACCAATTGCCTGGCGCCAGTTGCCAAGGTAATCCATGATAATTTCGGCCTGAAGCGTGGCCTGATGACCACTGTCCACGCCGTCACTGCATCTCAAAAAGTAGTCGACGGACCCTCGACGAAAGACTGGCGCGGTGGACGCGGTATTCTCGAAAATATTATCCCGTCGTCAACCGGTGCTGCTAAAGCAGTCGGCGTAGTATTGCCCGAGCTGAATGGTAAATTGACCGGCATGGCGTTCAGGGTACCTACCTCTGACGTGTCCGTTATTGACCTGACTGTAGAGCTGGAAAAGGAGGCCAGCTACGAGGATATTTGTGCGGCGATGAAAAAGGCCTCGGAAGGCCCGATGAAAGGCGTGCTCGCCTACACCGAAGACAAGGTGGTATCGACAGATTTTCGTGGCGAATCCTGTACCTCGACCTTCGATGCCGAGGCAGGTATTGCCTTGGACAGGAATTTCGTCAAGTTAATTTCCTGGTACGATAACGAGTGGGGATACTCCTGTAAAGTGGTTGAAATGGCCCGGGTTATCTCTCGATAAGTAAGTGTTCAATCACCAACGCCAGTAAACTAAAGGTTGCGACAGCAGGGGGAGGATGATTTCCGCTATCGCAACCTTGTTTCGTTTCAGCGAACCCCAGGCCCTGGATATCCACTGAGGAACTATCGATGCCTGTGATCAGTATGGCCGATCTCGATCTTGCCGGAAAACGCGTCCTGATTCGACAGGACTTGAATGTGCCGGTGCAAAACGGCGAAGTTAGCAGCGACCAGCGCATCAGGGCATCGATGCCGACCATCCGACGCTGTATCGAATCCGGTGTACGATTGATGATAATGTCGCACCTGGGTCGACCGACCGAGGGGGTCGCTGAAGATCAATACTCACTTAAGCCCGTGGCTGATTACCTTTCAGCAGCCCTTGGTAAAAATGTCCGGTTGATTTCAAATTACCTGCAGGAACCGCCCCTGGTCTCCGACGGCGAGGTTGTATTGCTTGAAAATGTACGATTCAACCCGGGTGAGAAAGCCGATGATGAGGCGTTATCCAGGCAATATGCCGGGCTTTGCGATATCTACGTGATGGATGCTTTCGGTACCGCCCATCGCGCCCAGGCATCTACCCATGGTGTTGGACTGTTTGCCCCGGTGGCATGCGCAGGCCCATTGCTGATCGCCGAACTCGAAGCACTGGAGCAAGCGCTTGATAATCCACAAAGACCGGTTGTCGCGATCGTCGGGGGCTCCAAGGTATCATCCAAGTTAACAGTGCTCGATACGCTATTGCAGACTGTCGACCTGTTGATACCCGGTGGCGGAATCGCAAACACCTTTATCGCCGCTAGCGGGTATAATGTCGGCAAGTCACTGGTGGAAGAAGATTTAATTCCTCAAGCCAGGCGCTTAATCGAGGTTGCCGGGTCGGCGGGTAAAGAGATACCGATACCGGTCGATGTGGTTTGCGGTAAGGAATTTTCGTCCGAAACGCAGGCTGTTGTGAAAGCAGTCGATGCGGTAGCCGATGACGATATGATATTTGATATTGGCCCGCAAACTGTTGCCCGATATGCCAAAATGATGCAAAGCGCGGCGACCATCGTCTGGAATGGACCGGTGGGTGTGTTCGAATTCGATCAGTTTGGTGAAGGTACCAGGATCCTGGCGCAGGCAATTGCATCGTCGAATGCGTTTTCTATCGCCGGAGGTGGCGACACACTGGCGGCTGTCGACAAGTACGGTATTTCGGGCCAGATATCATATATATCGACCGGTGGTGGCGCGTTCCTGGAATTCCTCGAAGGCAAACAATTACCCGCCGTGACGATGCTGGAAGCGAGGAACACAACATGATAGCAGTAATGCGCAGAACCAAGATTGTCGCTACATTGGGCCCGGCAACCGAATCAGATGCCGCGCTCGATTCGATCATCAAGGCTGGCGTCGATGTGCTACGACTCAACTTCTCCCACGGTAGCCCGCAGGAGCATAAAATTCGTGCCGAAAGAGTGCGGGCCATCGGTAAGAAAAATCACCGCCATCTAGGCATATTGGCGGATCTGCAGGGTCCCAAAATTCGTACAGAGCGATTCCGGGATGGCGCCATAAATCTCACAAATGGTGCCGATTTTTGTCTAAACGCTGACTGTGGAGTCAACGACGGTGATGCAAACCAGGTAGGAATTACCTACAAAAATCTACCCGATGACGTCAAGGCGAAAGATGTACTGGTGCTCGACGATGGCCGGATCGTGCTGCAGGTCAAATCCGTGGACGGCCCTAAAATTAATTGCAGCGTGCTGGTGGGTGGCGAACTATCAGATAACAAGGGCATCAATCTCAAGGGTGGCGGATTAACCGCCGAGGCGCTGACTGAAAAAGACAAGGCTGATATCGTGACAGCGGCAGACATAGAAGCAGACTTTGTTGCGGTTTCATTTCCGCGCAATGCCGACGATATCAACCTGGCACGGCAGTTATTGCGTGATGCCGGGGGTGAGGGTGGAATCATTGCCAAGATCGAACGGGCGGAGGCGCTAGAAAATCTTGAAGCCATTATCAAAGCGTCTGACGCGGTGATGGTCGCCCGTGGTGATCTCGGCGTCGAAATCGGCGATGCCAACCTGCCCGCCGTACAAAAGAAAATTATTAACCTGGCGCGAAGCCTGAACTGCGTGATCATCACCGCGACGCAAATGATGGAATCGATGCGCGACAATCCTATTCCGACTCGCGCCGAGGTGTTTGATGTTGCCAATGCGGTACTCGATGGTACCGATGCGGTGATGCTTTCAGCCGAAACCGCTACCGGTAAATACCCGAGTGAGACCATTCGCTCGATGTCCGATATATGTATCAACGCGGAAAAGGAAAGCCGTGCCAGCCGTTCATCGCATCGACTGAACACCATCTTTAATCGAGTGGACGAAGCCATCGCGATGGCTTCGATGTATACCGCAAATCACCTGGGTGTGCGCGCAATTGCATCACTCACAGAAACCGGGTCCACCGCTCTGTGGATGTCGCGTATTAGTTCCGGGATTCCGATTTATGCACTGTCACGTCACGAGTCCACCAATCGTAAGGTCAATCTGTACCGGGGTGTATTTCCGATTTATTTTCCCACCATCCATACCAATCATGCTGAAGCCAACCAGGAAGCGATAGACTTGATGAAAAAGCAAAAAGCGGTGGAAGACGGCGACCTGGTGATCATCACCAAGGGTGATTTGATGGGTACCGATGGGGGTACCAACGCGATGAAAATTGTCGAGGTGGGCAATATGGCGAAGTTCGTCGGTTAGGGTGCCAATGGCAGTCATTTAGAACTCCGTCATTCCTAGTCCCCTCTCCCAATTTTGGGAGAGGGTGAGGGTTAAAAAAGTTAGTGAAAAATAGGTATTAAGGTAACTTCGTCATATACCCCTCATCCTAACCTTCTCCCCAAAGGGGAGAAGGGATAAAAACGTAATCGCAACAGTGGCGAACCAACATTTTGAATAATTATCAAGAGCAACAGTCATGGCAATAATCCAATGCATATCACCGGTCGACGGTAGTGTTTTTGTCGAGCGAGAAACCGCAAGCGCCGAGCAAATCAGGCAAACCCTGGGTGCCGCGGTAGAGGCGCAGAAAAAATGGAAAAACATACCGGTTACGGAGCGTCAGGCCCTGTGTAGCAAGGCCGTCGATGCGTTTGTCGCGCGCAAGGCTGAAATCGCCGAAGAGCTCACCTGGCAAATGGGTCGCCCAATTTCCCAGGCTCCCGGTGAAATAGCCGGATTCGAAGAACGCGCCCGCCACATGATTGAAATCGCCGACTCCGCGCTGGCCGATTTGAAACCGGAAGAAAAAGATGGATTCACTCGATTTATCAGGCGCGAGCCGCTCGGAGTCGTATTTGTCGTGGCGCCATGGAACTTTCCCTATCTGACTTCAGTGAACGCGATTATGCCGGCGCTACTGGCCGGTAATGCCGTTGTACTCAAGCACTCCGCGCAAACACCCCTGTGCGCGGAACGGCTGCAACAGGCTTTTTCGGAAGCGGGTTTACCCGAGGCAGTGTTCCAGTATCTACATTTAAGCCACGCCGATACCGAGGCGGTGATTCAGTCGAAGGAGATAAACTTCGTTGCATTTACCGGTTCGGTACCGGGTGGCGAAATGGTCGAGCGCGCTGCCGTGGGTCGCTTTATCGGCGTCGGTCTCGAACTCGGTGGCAAGGACCCGGCCTACGTGCGTGAAGATGCCAATCTGCAACATGCGATTGAGACCGTTACCGACGGTGCTATGTTTAACACCGGACAGTCCTGTTGTGGTATCGAAAGGGTTTATGTCGATAAAGCGGTCTATCAGGAATTTGTCGATGGCGTGGCCTCTCTTGTCCGTGGTTATAATCTCGGTCGTCCCGACGATGCCGATACCAATCTCGGCCCACTGGTTAAATCCAGTGCGGCAGATTTTGTACGTGGGCAAATCGACGAAGCGATAGCCGCTGGTGCTAAAGCATTGGTTGATGCGGAGAGCTTTTCCGCTGATCAGGCGGGTACCCCGTATCTCGCGCCACAGGTACTGATCGACGTCGATCACTCGATGCGTGTCATGACCGAAGAAACCTTCGGCCCGGTGATCGGTATCATGCCGGTCAGTGGTGACGAGGAAGCCATTAAATTGATGAACGACAGCGAATTTGGTCTCACCGCGGCGGTGTTTACCCAGGATGAAAACGCGGCAATCGAAATCGGCAATCAAATCGAAACCGGTACCTGGTTCATGAATCGCTGCGATTACCTCGACCCCGCTCTGGCCTGGACCGGGGTCAAGAAATCAGGGCGTGGCTGTACGCTCTCGTCGGTCGGATTTGAGCAGATGACACGGCCCAAGTCGTATCACTTGAAGCTAGTTTAATAAATTCAGGTTTAATAACATCAGGTTTAACAACATGAACGCAAACTGGAACTACCCCACCGCGATGCGCACTGGCGCCGGTCGCGTTAGCGAGATTGTCGATGTCTGCCGAGACCTGAAATTGAATGCGCCGCTATTGGTGACAGACCCGGGTCTTGCAGGCTTACCGATGGTGGCCGACCTGGTCGCTAATTGTGAGGCGGCAGGATTATCGATCGCGGTATTCAGTGGGATTAAATCCAATCCCACCGGTAGCAACGTCGACGAAGGTATCGCTGCCTATCGCGCCGGTAACCATGATGGAGTCATCGCTTTCGGTGGTGGCAGCGGGCTTGACGCCGGCAAGGCAATTGCGGTTGCCGCCAACCAGAGTTGTTCGCTGTGGGATCTGGAAGACATCGGTGATAACTGGCGCAATGCCGACCCGGATAAAATCCCACCCATTATCGGTGTACCGACCACGGCTGGAACCGGGTCGGAAGTAGGGCGAGCCTCGGTTATTGTCAATCAGGCCGAACACAAAAAAACCATTATCTTTCATCCGAAAATGTTACCCGCCAGCGTTATTCTCGACCCCGAACTGACTGTCGGATTGCCTGCCGGGTTAACCGCTGCTACCGGGATGGACGCGTTGTCGCATAACCTCGAAGCCTATTGTTCACCGCTGTATCACCCGATGGCCGAGGGTATCGCCATCGAGGGTATCCGTCTGATCAAGGAACACCTGCCAACCGCGGTGGCCGATGGTGCCAATATTGAAGCGCGCACACAAATGCTGGTCGCATCGACGATGGGTGCGACAGCTTTCCAACGCGGCCTGGGCGCAATGCACGCGCTCGCGCACCCACTTGGGGCAATTTACGATGCGCATCACGGAATGCTCAATGCGATCCTGATGCCCTACGTTTTAAAGGCGAATTGCAGTGAAATAAATGTCCGCATCGCACGGCTCGCGCGCTACCTTGACCTCGAAGCAGATTTCGATGCTTTTCTGAACTGGGTACTGTCGATGCGTAAAGATATCGGCATCCATCACCAGCTATCGGCGATTATTCCGGAAGATACGCGCTTATCCGAAATCGGTGAGATGGCGGTGCTTGACCCGTCGGCCGCAACTAATCCGATATTACATGACACAGTAACCTATACCGGCATTGTACAGAATGCCTACGACGGTAATTTGTAGATAAGGGGAAAGATTATCGTGAGAAAGCGCAGGTTTATACAGTGCGATGTATTTAGCCCTGTCCCGACCCAGGGTAATGGTCTGGCAGTTATAGTCGATGCTGAAGGCATGTCGGATGCACAGTTCCAGACCTTTGCTGCCTGGACTAATCTCGCCGAAACCACGTTTTTATTACCACCCTCCGATTCTAGCGCTGATTATAAGCTGCGAATTTTTTCACCGGCCCGGGAGGTGTTATTTGCGGGTCACCCAACCCTCGGTAGTTGCGCTGCCTGGTTGCATGTGGGGGGTGTCCCAAAGCAAAAAGGACTGGTCAGGCAGGAGTGTGGAATTGGTATTGTCGACATCGATGTAAGCGGTTCGCAGTTTGCATTCGTTGCACCCCCTACAAAAATTGAGCCTTTACCCGAAGAAATCTTGCTTGCGATTACTGGGGCATTAAATATTTCATCTGAATCCATTTTGCACACAGCATTACTTGATAATGGGCCGGTCTGGTCGGTGCTTCAACTGGAAAGTGCTGACCAGGTGTTGTCAGTCGATTCGTCACTAGTGCGATGGCCTGAATTTAAAGCGATTGGCTTAATCGGTGCTCACAAAGTCGGTGACGAGTGCGATTACGAGGTGCGTATGCTCGCGCCATCGAGCGGCATGAGTGAGGACCCGATCACAGGGTCACTTAATGCGGCACTTGCACAATGGCTGGCATTTGAAGGCAGGCTGAACCCTTCGGTCACTATTGCCCAGGGTACCAATATCAATCGCCAGGGCCGCGTGTCAGTACGTACCGATAGTGCCAACGGCAAAATTTATATTGGCGGTGATACCCATATTCTGATCGATGGGCATGTGACTTTTTAACCGGGGATTAAGGGTAATTACCCAGTGCCCGTTCAAGAGATGTTACCGGGTTAAACAGCGCGGCGTTATCGGGTTCGAACTCACGATGACGATAGCCGTTTGAGCCTTCGGGTTCGTAAATAGCCAGAATTTCATCCTTGCGCGCAACCAGGTCGGCAACCGCTTCGACCAGCGCAAGTACATCGGCCTCGGTGGTATAGATACCAAAGCTGGCCCTGGTCATGCCGCGTTTTCTTTCGACCTCGGCTTCGGAGTTTGGGGCATCGGGATCGATATCCAGAGCCCACAGCTCGGGCTTTAATATCTCGCGCACATAAGGGTGGGCACAGAAACAGCCGTTGCGTACCTCGATATTGTAATAATCATTCAACGCGGCAGCCGTCAGGCCATGGTCGAATCCCTGGATGTTAAACGCGATAGTGCCGGTGCGGGGAACAACCGATGGTGCCGGGCCGTACAGGTTCACGCCTTCGATGGCAGATAATTTTTTCCAGACCAGGTCGATCAACTTTATTTCTTTAAGGCGAATATTGTCCATGCCGATCCTGATCAGCACTTCGAGGGCCGCGCCTAAAGTGATGGCACCGACAATATTGGGAGTACCGGCCTCTTCGCGATCAGGCAGAATTAACGAGGGAATAAATTTATCCAGGTATACATCGTCCACCATGCCGCCACCAACCTCGGCGGGAGCCATTTCTGCCAGCAGTTCGCGCTTCGCAATTACCACCCCGGGTGAACCTGGAGCGTATATTTTATGACCCGAGAATACCAGCACATCGATATCGGCATCGCCCTGTGCCGGGTCTTTCATTACTACCGGCGCATGGGCGATCATTTGCGAAGCATCGATCACCAGGTAGGCCCCGACCGAGTGGGCAAGCCGTGCCAGTTGGTGAATTGGGGTCAATGACCCGGTGACGTTACTGGCACCGGTCAGGGCGAGATAATTGATCCGCTCACCATACTTTTCTACTATTTCACCTACCACATCGATATCGAGGCCACCATAAGCCGGCGCCTCACCCATCAGCGGAATATGCACAACCTCGGCCGAATGTTTGCGGTGTGGCAAGTCGTTAGAATGATGTTCCATTTCCGAAACGATGACGACATTGCGCTCGGGTCGTTTGGCTGCAAACTCGGCAGCTATGCGATTAAACCCGGCGGTTGCACCACAGCCGGTAAAATAGGCGCAGTATTCATCCCCTGGAGCACCGACAAATTCGAGCACACGCTCGTGTGCCCATTCATAGGCATGACCTGCGCCACGCGCAGCGTAATGCAATTCACTGTGAGTGCTTGCGTAATGGGCGAGGAAATCCTGCGCGACCCTGAATGCGGGTTGCATCATCAAGGTCGTAGCGGCAGAGTCCAGATATCGACGTGGGCTACTACCGCCGCCGGCCAGCGGATAGACAGTGTCCCGCCCGATGAAACTGTCTTGAATGTTTTGCAGCAGTTTGGAATTGTCCATAGCGCTTACCATCAGCCTAAAAAGCCGACTCATTGTCGCACAAGCGCAAGCTGAAACAAGTATTTGTAAGACCTGTATAATATTGACGAATTTCGGCTCAGATCGTTCCCGATTGAGCAGAGAAGAATAATTTTTTTAGGAGGGGTAACAGAATAATGTCAATCAAAACAATGTTGTCAGCCGCGATAGCGGCAGTTTATATGTTTCCCGCATCAGCATTACTGGCCCAGGGCGACGTCAAGATAAACCCGATACCGGTTAGCGACAACATATATATGCTCAGTGGGCAGGGCGGTAATATCGGTTTGTTCCTGGGTGAGGACGGTACTTTTATTATCGACGATCAGTTTGCTCCTTTAACCGAGAAGATACTCGCCGCGATCAAATCGGTCGAGGATGCGATCATCCACGACCCGCTCTCCGATCTCGAAGCCGAATGGGGCAATGGCATATTTAGTGGCGAAAAATGGATTAGAATTACCTATCCGGCAGTTTTCTGAAAATAGTACGGGCCTGTCCCCGACCTTTACTTGTGGATGGGATATCCACGACCCGGTCAAACGGGATTCCCCGCTGCATAGCTCTTTTATATGGAAATCCAGCAAGCCAGTATTGATATCATGCGGTTATCGGGGTTCGCCGAAGCCTGGCGGCAGTTGCTACAGTCAGAATGTCCACAGGACTGGTGTCGCTTGTTGCCAGACATCGATATCAGTTCTCCCGATCGCATGCTCGAACCCAAAACTCTGCCGGTACTGAAATTTCTACCTCGCCTTGCTAGCGGAGCCCCCTTGCCTTATCGGGGGGTTATCGATCGATTGATTGATGCGCGAGACACTTTGCATTTCGGTCAGACCTACTCGGAAGAGGATTTTGGCGAGGATTTTTTATCTCAGTATGGCTGGATCAAGCTACTGGGGCCCGATGCCTACTGGCATAGCGAGCGCTTATCGAGTGGATTTTTGATTCTCGGCGACAGTAATACCTATCCTCAACATCGACACCAGGCGGAAGAAATATATCTGCCGATTAGTGGCGATGCACAGTGGTATCGAGAACACGATGGCTGGCAGCAACAACCTGCAGGTACACTGATACATCACCCGGGTGGCATCGAGCACGCGATGCGTACCCAGGGTGAACCATTGATTGCCCTGTACCTCTGGCGCGGGGGTAATCTGATGCAAAAATCGGAAATTTGTTGAGTACCAGGCCTGTCAATTTTGTCGATAGTCTCGATCACCGGAAACCGCTCATTCTGGATGGTGGTCTTGGCAGTGAGCTGGCTCGGCGAGGCCAGGATATTTCATCACCACTCTGGTCGGCTGAACTGTTGATCAATAATCCGCTCGCTATTGCCGAGGTTCACCGGGCCTACCTCGATGCCGGGGCGCAATGTATCACCAGTGTCAGTTACCAGGCCAGTGTACCCGGATTTGCCTCGATCGGGGTGACCCCGCAGCGCACCAGGGACCTGTTTCACCTCTCGGTAGAGATCGCCAGAAAAGCCAGCCGCGAGTTTCTAAGCCGGAACCCCGGTTGCAATTATCAACCCATGGTCGCAGCAAGTGTGGGACCCTACGGCGCCTACCTGGCGGATGGCTCTGAATATACTGGAGACTACGAGGTCGAGGATCGAACCCTGGTTGATTTTCACCGCCAGCGACTCGAGTGGCTGGACCAGGCTGGCGCCGATGTGCTTGCCTGCGAAACCATTCCGAGCCTGCAGGAAGCCTCGGTATTGTGTGAATTGTTGAACAGTGTAAATACTCCCGCCTGGGTTAGCTTTTCCTGCCAGAACGATCGTTTGCTAAACGATGGGAGTTCTATCGCAGAGGCGACCGCCTTGTTTAGACGCCACCCGAAGGTAGTAGCGGTGGGCGTCAATTGCAGCGCGCCACAAACGATAAAGACGTTAATCGGTGAAATAAAATCGGTATTGAAGGACAAGGCAATTGTGGTTTACCCCAATTCGGGCGAAGATTACGATGCGGTCACTAAAACCTGGCATGGCGTCGAGAGTCCGTTAGAATGCGCCGCTGCTGCGCGAACCTGGTTCGATGCGGGCGCCAGTATCATCGGTGGTTGTTGTCGAATGGGCCCAGCCCATATCGCCGCGATTGCAGCTGAATTGGATGATCGACGAGATCCAGGCGAGACGAGTTAATCCCAGGGTTACTAAAATTATGGCTTTATTAATCGATATCAAACAACCGGGCTGGATGGAGGACGAAGACCTGCAGGCGGTCCTGCTAAAAGTTTATAAGCGGGGTGACATCCGTTGTGCCGCGGATCCGGGAAATCTGGACGAAATTGAGATGATAGCGGTCAGTAGCTACGAGATAGGTGAAGCCTTGCGCTACCCTAAACTAAAACTGGTGCAGAAAATTGGCGCCGGTGTCAACGGTATTCTCGATGATGACTCTCTGCCCGCGTCGATCCAGGTTGCCCGTCTGAAATCGGATACGCCGGCGCATGAAATGGCCGAATTTAGTCTCGCCTGTGTATTACAGGAGCAACGGCATTTACGCCAGTATCGTGACAATCAAGCACGTTGGTGCTGGCAGGCCTTGCCACCCAGGAAGGCTGGAGAAACCACGGTTGCGGTACTGGGCCTGGGGATGATTGGCAGTATTACCGCACAGAGATTTGTCGATAACCGCTTCAATGTCATCGGTTGGAGCCGCACCGAAAAAACCCTGGCCGGGGTCGAGTGCTATTATGGTGAGGACCAGCTTGCCGGGGTACTCGAGGCAGCAGACTATATCGTATCGATGCTACCCTCGACCCCTGAGACGGTAAACTTGTTTAATTCCGAAACCTTCCCACTAATGAAACCCGAAGCAGTCATCATCAACTGTGGGCGAGGGGATTTAATCGATGAAGCCGACCTGGTCGAGGCGCTGGACAAGGGATTGCTTGCTGCTGCGATACTCGACGTCATGCAGACTGAACCTTTAGCGGTGAACAGCCCGATGTGGCGGCATCCCAAGATTGTGCTGACACCCCACGTGTCAGGTTGGCACCTGGGCGATGCGGTCAATGATATCGCGGAAAACCTGCGACGCCTGGATAGCGGCGAACCGTTGCTACACCTGGTGAATCGCGAGATTGGTTATTGAACAGACCGAAGGAGTTGCCGTGCCCGATTACCTTGTTAACTTGCAGAATAAGATTCAGTCGAGTATTCCCCTCAGCGATGCAATGCAATTTACCATTGTAGAACTGGACTCCTGCTCAATTCTGGTGCGGGCACCGTTACAGCCTAATGTGAATGTTCATGGCACCGTTTTTGCCGGCAGTATTTATTCAGTTGCCGTTCTGGCGGGGTGGGCTTTATGCACGCATATCATGGAACTCAATCAAATGGCGGGTGATCTCGTGGTAGCTGATGCAAAGATAAAGTATCACTCGCCGATTAGCGGCGATATCGAGTGCCAGGGTGAGGTTAACGAAGTCGATCGTGATGCTTTTTGTAGCGGTTATAAAAAGCTTGGTAAGAGCAAGCTAAAGTTAACGATTAATGTTGGCAGGCTACCAAACGCTATTTTACAGGGCAGTTACTTCGCGGTATCCAGATCCTAGGCTGCCATTGTCCTACAACAAGTAACTGATATTATAACCAGCGCCTCACCCGCGACTGATAGCGCCGATACTCCTCGGCAAACTTGTCTTCCAGGTATGCTTCCTCTCGCGCGATAACGAAAGCGGTTATCAGGGCTGCGGCTGGGATGAAACCGAGCACTACCCACCAGCTATTGAGAATCAGGCCGATGCCAATAGTCGCCCAGCAAAAAGCGAGATAAATTGGATTGCGCGAGATACCGAATACACCATCGGTGATAATTGCCGAGGTAGGCCGCCAGGGCTCTACGCTGGTGTTAGCGCGCCGAAAAGTGAGTATCGCAAGAACAATCACAATTAACGCTATCAGCACCATCATCAATCCAGCGATCATGATGACGATCGTATCACCAATTTTTAGAGGGAAGACGTAATCCATCGCATAGCCAAGCAATATGGCGCCTATAAATACGAGTGGCGGTGGAAATTTAACATTAGCGCCTTTTTCATCCTGGTCGATATTTGTGTTCACGAGGATCGCTGCCTAAATGTATTATCTGGTCTGGAGCAGATTCGGGTAATTCTCGGCAATTACAGTTTCGGCCCCGCGTTAACCAGGCCACGCCCCTGCTCGGTATCGGTATACTGGACAAAATTTTCGATAAACAGGCTGGCCAGGTTTTCGGCTTTTGCCTGCCACTCTTCGACCGACTGATAACTGCTGCGCGGGTCGAGAATCTGCGAGTCGACACCCGGCAGGGTGGCTGGTACCACGAGATTAAAAATCGGTAAGGTATTGCATTCAACCTGGTCAATGGCGCCGTCGAGAATCGAGTCGATAATCGCCCGCGTCGCCTTGATCGAGATCCGTTTGCCATTGCCGTCCCAGCCGGTATTGACGAGATAGGCGCTGCTGTTAGATTGCTTCATTCTTTGATTCAGGACCTCGGCATAACGCGTCGGATGAAGGCTTAAAAAGGCCTTGCCAAAACAGGCTGAAAAAGTCGGTGTCGGCTCGCTGACTCCAAGCTCGGTACCGGCCAGTTTGGCAGTAAATCCGGATAGAAAATAATACTGTGCCTGCTCGGCGCTCAAACGCGAAACCGGTGGTAATACGCCAAATGCATCGGCGGTGAGGAAAATCACTCTCGACGCGTGTCCAGCGCGCGAGACGGGTTTGACTATATTGTCGATATGGTAAATAGGGTAAGACACGCGCGTATTTTCGGTCTTCGATGCATCGGCATAGTTGATCACGCCCTGCGCATCGACGCAGACGTTTTCGAGCAGCGCATCGCGTCGAATGGCCTGGAAGATATCGGGTTCGTCTTCGCTACTAAGCTCGATCACCTTGGCGTAACAGCCGCCTTCAAAATTAAATATACCGCTATCGTCCCAACCGTGTTCATCGTCACCGATGAGCTTGCGCTTCGGGTCGGTCGACAGGGTGGTCTTACCGGTACCCGAGAGTCCAAAGAAAATTGCTACCTCGCCATCTTCACCGACATTTGCCGAACAGTGCATCGAGGGTATTCCCCTCAGTGGCAGCAGGTAATTCATGATCGAAAACATCCCCTTTTTCATTTCACCGCCGTACCAGGTTCCGGCGATAATCTGCATGCGTTCGCTGAGATTGAAGGCAACGAAATTTTCCGAGTTCAGACCCTGCGCCTGCCAGTCCGGGTTTACGGTTTTGGAAGCGTTGAGTACGACGAAATCGGGTTGGTAATCGTCCAGCTGGTCGGCTTCAGGGCGGATAAACATATTGGTAACGAAATGCGCCTGCCAGGCGACCTCGGTAATGAAGCGCACTTTCAGTTGACTATCGGGATTGGCACCACAAAAGGTATCGACTACAAACAGGCGTTTATTGGACAATTGCGTGGTAACCAGGTTTTTCAGCGAGCGCCAGATTTCCGCTTCAATTGGCTTATTATCGTTATCACCCTGGTCGGCCCACCACATCGTGTCGCGGGTCGTGTCGTCGCGTACCAGGTACTTGTCCTTCGGCGAACGGCCGGTGAATTTACCGGTATCGACCGAAATCGCACCTGATTCGGTCAGGTAGCCTTTTTCGTAGCCGCTCAGTTCCGGCGCCGTTTCTTCGGCATAAAGTGTATCGAAAGACGGGTTTCGAATTACTTCACGGGCGTCGAAAATGCCATATTGCTCAAGATGCAAAGAATTATCAGAATGAATTCTGGTGTCGGTGGGTGTCGAAATCATGGGCATAGATAGCCTGTGCTATCTTTCGGGCTGCTATAAAGCGCGCAGTATAAATGAATGTAGTGCGAGAGCCTAAGCTGAATTAGCGGAAATATTGCAAAACCTTAAAGTTTCCCGGCCTTCGATCAGGCTAGCAGTTCCTGTAGTACCTCGATGACCCGATCGAGTTGCTCCTTTTCAATTATTAAAGGCGGCAGCAGGCGGATCACGTTGGGGCCCGCGGGCAGTGCGATAATATGACGTTCCAGCAGTTGGGCAAGTATATCCAGAACCTTGTGCTTGATTTCGATGCCAATCATCAGCCCGAGTCGCCGAACCACACGTACCTGTGATAGTGGTTTCTCGGCCAGGCGGGATTCGAAATAGGCGCCCATTTCAGCCGCACGCTGTGCCAGATTGTCGTCCTGATAGGTCTCCATCGCCGCCAGTGCCGCGGCACAGGCTAACGGATTGCCGCCAAAGGTAGAGCCGTGCAGGCCCACATCGATGTTGATATCGGCGTTAATCATCGTCGCACCGATGGGTACACCACCACCCAGGGCCTTGGCGAGCGTCATCATGTCGGGCTGCAGATCGAAATGTTCGCAGGCAAAGAATTTACCGGTGCGGCAAAAACCAGTCTGGATTTCATCGATGATCAGCAATGCCCCGCGGTCGCTGCAAAGTTTGCGCGCAGCCGCGATATAGTCAGCCTGGATCGGGTTGACGCCACCTTCACCCTGCACCAGTTCCAACATCACGGCAGCCGTGTTGTCGTCGATGGCCGCTTCGAGTTTTTCGATCTTGTTGAACGGCACATAGGTAAAACCGGGGATCAGCGGCTCGAAAGAATCACGATATTTTTTCGTGAAGGTCGCGCTCACTGCACCCATCGTACGGCCGTGAAAACCACGCATCGCGGTGACGAAGTTGGGACGCCTGGTATGCAGACGCGCAAATTTGAGCGCCGCTTCGACCGCCTCCGACCCCGAATTGCACAGGAAAGCCCGGGTCAGGTTTTTAGGAGTTACCTCGACCAGTTTTTTAAGCATTTTGGAGCGTATATCGTTGTAAAGTATGTGGGGACAGGTAATCAGGGTTTCGGCCTGTCGTTGTACCGCCTCGACCAGTTTCGGATGGGAATGACCGAGCGCCGCCACCCCAATCCCACCGACACAGTCGATATAGGCCTGACCCGCTTCATCGTAAAGCAGCGCGCCTTTACCGCGTACCGCGACCAGGTCCCGCTTGGCGGCTAGCACTACACCGTATTCATGCTCAAGTTGCTGGTAATCTGTTGTCATCGCTTTTTA
>JACZQS010000230.1 GCA_022545625.1 Pseudomonadota bacterium | reverse complement strand
CCGCCCGATGCCGCAATTCCGGAAGTGAATGCGCAGGCCGCGAAGAAATTGCTCAGGCCCGGAACCGGGCCCATGATCGGTTCACCGTCAGGTGAGATGGGTATAGGCCCATTGATAATGGTACGCATACCGAGCTCGCCAAGAACAGGTATACGCAGTATCGCCGGTTCGAAGAACTCCGCCAGGCGATCCATATCCCCGTCGAACAGATGGCGCTCGTTTTGCCAGGGGAACCCCTCCACGGGATTAACCTTGCGGGTCTCCCTTTCCCATCCTCCGATCGCAAGCGCACCCGGCTCCGGCTTGGCATAGAATCCACCGTCCGGGTCGCGCAGCGCCGGTAAACCCTGGGGTATTGCGTCTGATTTCTCGGTTACCAGGTATTGATGCTCGACCACGCCAGCCGGGATCTCGACACCAGCCATCCAGCCAACCTGGCGCGCCCACAGCCCGGCGGCATTGACCACTGTTTCCACTTCGATGTTACCCTGTTCAGTGACTACATGGGTGATGCGATCGCCTTTGCGTAACAGCTCTTTGACCATCACGCCTTCAAATATTTTGCCTCCATTGGCGCGGATACCTTTTGCATAGGCCTGGGTCAGGCTATTCGGGTCTATGTATCCGTCTGCCGGAATAAAGGCGGCACCGACCAGGTCACCGGTTTCGATCAGCGGGTAAACCTCACCTGCCTCGCTCGGGGTCAGCAGGTTCATCTCAAAGCCTACTGCCTGCGCGGCGGAATAAGACCTCAGTAGCTCCTTCCAGCGGTCTTCGCTTTGCGCGAGCCGCAGGCTGCCAAATTTACGCCAGCCTGGGTCCTGGCCTGTTGCAGCCTCCAGACCGTCAAACAGCTTCACGCTGTCGTTCATCAGGCTCATCAGGTTTTGCTGCGAGCGAAACTGGCCGACCAGCCCGGCCGCATGCCAGGTAGCACCCTCGGTCAGGCGGGATTTTTCGAGTAGTACCACATCCCTTTCACCGCCCAGAGTCAGGTGGTAAGCGATACTGGTGCCAATCACACCACCGCCGATAACAACGATGCGTGCGCTGGTGGGAAGTGATGCCGCCATCAACTAGTACTCCAGTGAGATATCTTACGATGCAGAGTGCTGCTTCTTTCGGCGACGATTTGGACGTCGTTCACGCTTTGGAACCTTGCTACCAATATCAAATCGCTTCCATCCTTCCTGAAGCATCGCGTCACCCGCGACCAACCCTTCGAAACCATTGCGGACACGGGCATCGACCTCGGGCGTAAATGCGGCCGTATTTGGCAGGGAAAGAATATCAAACACCTTGTTCAGCGCTCGCTGATGAATAGTCGAGCTACCCTCCAGTTCCCAGTGCTCGCGCAATTTTCTGTCCGCCAGTTCCGGCATAAAGGTCGCTGTATGCATACGCTCCAGGGTCGCAGGATTTGCCGCGAACATGCCCGCCGGCCCGGTTTCCTTTATCTCCTGCAATGAAGCGTTCTCGCGGTTAAATCCGAATCCTTCCCTGACTCGCTTGATCATCATCGCTATTTCGTTATCGATCGCAACCTGACCAAAATCGAAAGACATCAACGCGTCTTGCAGACCACCCATGACGATGAAATCAGCACCGGACATCGCCCCCATTAGCGGTGACATGCCTTTTTCGAATCCAGACTGGGCGTCGCAAACCTTGGAATTGGTCAACCCCAGGTATCCACCCGCGGGGACATTATAAAAACGCGCCATCTGGCAAACGGCAGAATTCATCATGCCGATTTCGATCGCACCTGGTGCATAGGCACCATCACGCATATCGGCAAACACCGGCAGGAAGTTAAAAATCTGGGCCGTCCCGGCCTTCGACATTTGTGCCAGTGTCGCTGCCGCGAGCCATTCGGCGTTCATGATGACCAACATGCCGGATAGTATCAGCGGTGTACTGAGTCCACCCATCGGCGCAATCGTACCGTAAGCAGTAATGCCTTTTTCAGCAAAGTACATCATCGTATCGGTACTGTCGAAATCCATCGTCAGCGGCGAGACTATCGAGCAATATCCGAAATTGATAAATGGGCGCTCCCAGAAAGCATCTTTCGAACCGGCTATCAGTTCACCCAGTTTGATCACCTGGTCTGCTTCGCGGATATTGTAAACAGAAGTCCGGCAGGGTTTGACGCAATTCTTCATTGCCGTGTAGAACCGGGTCAGACTGAATTGATCTTTGGGCGCATCGTCGGCGAGGGTAGAGATAGAAAACAGGTCGAAACCCGGTAACTCATTTACCAGGTGGGCAATACGCGCGATATCATCGGATCTCGAACGGCGTGTCACGCCGGTCACCGGATCGACAATATCCGGTGCCGAGCTCGCCGTTGCAATTACCGGGAGTTCGCGCGGAAAGGTAACATCGAACGCCGGGTCCCGGCCGCGCAGGGTGATAGTTGGGGGTACCAGGACACGGTATTTTTCAACAACAGCCGAGGGTATGCGCACCATCTCGGTTTCGTGATCGACATTCGCGCCATGTTCGGCGAAGCGTTTCCTTGCCTTCTCGTTCCGAACCAGGAGTCCTACTTCCTCAAGAATTTCGAGCGAAGACTCATGTACATAGCGGATATCGTCGCTTGTCAGGTAGCTAAAGAAATTCATCGAACCAGTATCCCGAAACCAATTATCTCGACAGAACAATAGGTAGCACCATGACTTGCGTCAAACAATAAATACTGTCACTATCTATAAGTAAATCTTATTCGAAAATAATCGCTTGCGACGCCCTCGACTCAATATTCTACGAACCTTCGAAGCCGCTGGCCGCCACCTGAGCTTTTCATTGGCCGCGGGGGATCTGAATATCTCACAGGCGGCAGTGAGCCAGCAGATGCGTCAGTTGGAGGCGTACCTGAATACACCCCTGTTCGTGCGACATCACCGTCGGCTATCGCTGACCAGTACCGGTCAAACTTATCTGCAAGCAGTACACAAAGCGCTGGATCGACTCGATTCGGTTACCGATCAGTTGTTCCCGGACAGACAGAATCAGACCGTGACGCTGCGGTGCACCTCGGGCGTTGCGACACTCTGGCTGGCCCCGCAACTCAATTCCCTGCAAAGGCTCCATCCCAACATCGATCTGCGCATCAATACCCTCGATCAGGGCTACGACCATCAAAAGATTCCGGCAAGCGACCTGGAAATTTTTATCCAGGCGGAAGGCGTCTCCGAGCCCTATACACGGAAACTGTTAACCTCGACGATAATGCCCGTATGCTCGCCCAAACTGTTTTCAAATCGTCAGCGCCTGGATAAACCCGCCGATGTGCTCAGCCATGAATTGATTCATGTGCTTGGCTACGATGATGACTGGCATCGATGGTTTCGTAGCTTCGAACTGCATGAAGTCAGCATTCCGGGTGGCTTGTCCGTCGATGGATCTTTGATTGCTATCGAGGCCGCGCAACGTGGCGAGGGAATAATGCTGGGTAGGCGTCCCTTCATTGATCGCTACCTGAAATCTGGAGAATTGGTAGAGGTGTTTGTAAAACCCTTTCACCTCCATGCTGATTACTATTTGCGCCAACCACCGCGCCCTACCGGGCAGCGCGCGAGTAGTATCGTGGCGAACTGGCTTACCGATCTGGCCGCCCGCGAATAGGTGCCATCAAACCGAACCCGGCGACCAGGCAATCGACGCCACACGGTGAAAATTCTCTCCAAGAATTCCCCGAATTTGATCGTCGCCAAATCCGTGATCGGCCAGGCAGTCTACCAGGCCGGGTAGCTGCGACGGACCGGCGTGTCTGATGCCCGGTGTGTCGTAGCGCTGACCAGCAGGCCAGAAATCGGGGCGGCTACTCAAAATAGTCCCAATGTCGATGCCGGTCTCCGGTGAGAAATCAAATCCGAGACCCACATGTTCGACGCCGACCAGTTCGCATAGGTAAACAATGTGCCGTAGCAATGTGGTATTGCTAACGTCATTATCACCGAGGAAAATTCCCATACCGTTGATACCGACCACCCCACCGGTTCTAGCGCATGCCCTGATCTGCTGGTCAGAAATGTTGCGTTGATGATTACAAATCACGCTCGGATTGGAGTGCGAAAACACGACCGGGGCACCCGATTCCGCCATGATATCCAGGGTGGTGCGGTAACCGGCATGCGAACAGTCGACGATCATTCCAACCCGATTCATCTCGGTTACAATTGTCCGTCCAAATTCGGTCAGACCGATGTCCTTGTCGTGACAGCCGCCAGCCGCCGAATTATTGAGGTTGTAGGCAAAAAGCATCTGGCGCACGCCGAGTGCGTGATAAACAGCCACCATGTCGAGGCTACCATTAAGTGCATTCATACCCTCGATATCGAACGAGACCGCCAGCTTTCCCTGGCGTTTTGCCCGCTGGATATCATCTACTGTTGCAACGATGATAAAGCGGTCCTGGTGTAATAGCATCCAGCGAC
>JACZQS010000229.1 GCA_022545625.1 Pseudomonadota bacterium | reverse complement strand
CTGTGAAGCTCTGAGCCTTCAGTGTTCACGTACCAGCGCTGTACCCTTTTAAAACCAAGATAACCCTGGGCGCGTTTCACCGTTTTATTTTTGAGCATCACTTCATTTGCAGCAATCAACAGTTCGGCCTTGTCTTCCAGAGAAACATCAAACGGGTCTTGTTCGCATTTTGATTTATAGGAAAGTTTGAACGCGGGTTCCGGGGCCCATTTCACCCCGCCTTCGCGCAGGGCCATAGCCGATGCCCTCGCAATGCGCATCGCCAACGCAACAACCTTCGCGACTTCTTCGGAGGTATAGGTCGGCGATGAGGCAAATCCCCAGGCGCCGCGATAGAGTACCCGCACCCCGAAGCCACGGTCGTCGCTGTCGCTGCAATTCGAGAGCGCCAGGTCGCGAGACAGGACTCGCTGCTTGCGAATCGACAGGTAACGGGCGTCGGCATACTGGCAACCTGATTTTTTGGCCGTGACACACGCCTGGTCGAGGAGATCGAACATGGGTTTACTCTACCATACCCGATAATTAGAGAATATCGGGGTTAGGATAGATTCCGGGACGCTGGAGAGAGACCAGAAGCAATTTAATTACCCGAGATTTTTGAAAAACAGATGATTTTTCTGCTATCAATTAGGGGTGGAGAAATTATTTCTTAATCATGCTCGCTTCGACAGATTACTGATAACGGTTAGCATGACTTCGATAGCATTCAATTCCCCGTGGTGCCGACGCGTTAGCAATATTGACATAGGAAAACTGTACTTATGGCCCTGATGTACCCCGATACCAATACCGCACGGGTAATATTTGCCAGCCGTGCGGAAGAAGCCTTTTACGAGGCATGCCGAAACAGTCTGAGCGACGCCTGGACAGTCTATTACTCGCGCACATTGTCAACGATCGATCGTGACTGCGGCCTCAAAGATAACGAAATCGACTTTGTACTCTATCACCGTCAGTACGGCGTGTTGGTGATTGAAGTCAAAGGGGGACGAATTCGTTACAATGCCCAGAACGGCAAGTTTTATTCGATTAACCGTTATGGTGAAACCTTCAAAATAAAGGACCCATTCCAGCAGGCGCTGGTATGGAAGAGCCGCTTCTGGCGCGTGCTCAGGAATCGGAATATCAAGGTGCCGGTGAGCCACGCGGTTGCCTTCCCCTCGGTGCATGAGAGTGAAATTGAAGAGTCGGCTGCGATTGTCCCAGCCATAGTTATCGGGCGGCAGAAAATGGCTTCCCTGGCCAGTGCGCTGAAGAATCTTGTGACCCATGTGCAGCCGAAACACCACCTCAAATTCGAGGATGTGACTGGAGATTTACACGACGTATTGTGGGGCAAGGATTTCACCAGTAAATTATTTCTGAAGGACTATCTCACCAGTCACGACTTGCGCGTCAAAGATGTGGAAGTAATCCAGGAGACGTTGGTTCAACCGATAGCGGCTTCCTCCCGGCTTGCCATAGAGGGAGAAGCTGGCACCGGTAAAACCCTGATTGCGCTTCTACTTGCACGCCATTTTCGTGGACAGGGTAAGCGGGTATTGATGCTGTCGTCAAACCCCCTGCTGAACCAGTATCTTAAAGACGAAGCCGGCAGTGGAGTGGATGTAAAAACCTATATCGAGTTAGGCGAAGGATTCGGTGTACATCTATTGAATCCGCCACCAGACTTCGATGGCAGCCGTGAGGACTGGAGTCAGTATGAGGCGCCGGACAGGTTGATAAAGGCCATCACCGCCACCGAGCAACGCTATGATGTACTGCTCTGTGACGAAGCGCAGGATGTGCAGCCATTCTGGTGGGAAGCAGTGGAGGCAGTGCTGGCGACCGAAGACAGTCGTTTTCTAATATTTTTTGATCGCAGTCAGGGTATTTTTGGTGCCGGGGGTTCAGAGAAAGGGTTCGTACCCGAAGAAGTATTACCCTTTGCACCACCCTATTTCCCGCTGGTTTACAACTATCGCACCACTCGCGAGATCGCGAGCTTTGCACGTAGCTTTCGTACCGGGTCGCAGATAATACAAAGCCATTGCGGCAGGCTCGGTTACATACCCGAGCTTGTCTTGTATGACGATGCCCAGGATTGTCGCGGTAAACTGGGGCGGTTGTTCCGTAAACTGTTTCGCGAAGAGGATGTGTCCACCAGCGATGTAACCCTGTTATCGGCGCGTAACCCGAATACTGCAGAGTCGGTGTTGAAACCTACAGATATCATCGCTCGTTATGGATTACGTCTATTGAGCGCTGATCAGGCGCAATCCTCCAAATCAGGAAAAGCGAGTAACAGGGTAGACCTGGCGTCCATCAGCGGGTTCAAGGGTCTCGAGACACCGATCGTTATTTTGTTAAACATTAGCGAGTATAACCTGCCTCTCGATAACCCGATCATGTCGAGCCTGGTCTATGTCGCCTGCACCCGCGCCAAACATATGCTCTATATCATGGTGCAAAAAGACGACCCCAAACGCGCGGCCTTTGAGGCGGCGTTGAAGACGATCAAGAATACCGGCGGCATGGTACTGGAAGGATCCGACGCCAATTTCGAATTCGTAGGATCGGTTAGTCATTATAACCCGGATCGGCTGGGCTGGCTTACCGTCAATGATCCCGCTTTCGAGAAAAGTACCATCATGTTTTTTCCTCATGATGTCAGGGCCGCAGGTCTAGATGGTTTAAAGGTCGGGGACAATTTGCGATTTCGACCCCGGGTCGAAGGGCATTCGACCATTGCCGCTGATTTGAAGCCGGTAAACCTGGAGCTGAACCCGGAAGAGGAAATGCCGGCCCCGGTTATTGAAGAGAAGGTTTCGGTGAAAGACGAGATCGCCGATATCGCCAGGGCACCCGAACCAGTTAGTGCATCTCCAGAGAAGAAACCGAAACCAGCCAAACGGATTAAACCCAGAAGAATACCGGCAAGAAAAATTGCCAAAATAGAGCAGGACCATGCGCCCCAAACCCCGAAATTATCGTCTGGCACAAGCCAGAATTACAGGCCTGTTTTAGGTCTCAGGAAAGGTGGCGCCGAAAGTCACAACGATTCGCCTAAACCAGGGGAATAGTGTGACCCCGCTCCGCTGGAAGCGGAGTTTAGCGACACAGAATTCGACTCTAATAATCATCCAGGATATCTAACCTGCATTACCGAATTCTAATATTCATTCTTGCCCTGCTGCTTGTGAGTCCATGGGCGCAAGTTAACAAATGCCTCATTGATGGAGAAATTGTCTCTACCGAGCAGATATGCCCGGAAAATTAGAAGTGGACCCCATGAGTAGGACAGCAGCAGGCTGAAGCTAAGGAGTTATTTTCTGGATTAAAATCTTCAAAGAAAAGAGGTATGCAGAAAATGAGTAAGAAACGTAGAAATCAGGCATTGTGTCCGGTTAATTGGTCCGGTACGATAAATAGGCTCACCTGCCAGTTAAAGCAGCCAGGAAAAACCCTACCTTAGAACAGGATAATCTTTAGCCAGTGATTATTTCATGACCTCCTACGTGCTGACTTTAATTGGCAATTCTGAATCAGCACCGTTGGAGCCCGTTCATATTGAGCGCGTACTCCAGTGCCTGGAAATACCAGCCGAGACAGGCTGGCTAGCGGAAAGGGAGGCCTGTGACCTTTTTATAAAATCCAGTTTAAGTGCTGAGTCTATTACCGAAAAAGCCAGGGATGCTTTATCCGGGGATGCTATTGATGTTGTTTGCACGGGCCTGGAAGGACGGCGCAAGAAACTACTTATTTCTGATATGGACTCGACCATTATTAATCAGGAATGTATTGATGAACTGGCCGATGCCATCGGTATCGGTTCGCAGATACGAGAGATAACCGCGACAGTAATGCGGGGAGACATCAGCTTTCCCGAAGCCTTGCGTAAACGCATTGGCTTGATGAAAGGCATGGATATTAAAACACTGGAAAGCGTCTATGAGCAGCGCATCACGCTGAAAACCGGTGCCCGCACGCTGGTCCAGACGATGCGTCACCACGGCGCATATTGTATTTTGGTATCTGGCGGTTTCACTTATTTCACCAGCCGTATCGCGGCCCGGCTAGGATTTCACGACCACAAGGGTAACGAGCTGATTTTTGACCAGGGGAAGCTGACCGGGGAAGTACAGGATCAAATTCTGGGACGTTCTGCAAAGCTGGATACGTTAATGGCCTTATGCGATGAAAAAGATTTAACACCCTCCGATGTATTGGCGGTGGGAGATGGGGCAAACGATATAAAAATGATCCAGGCGGCTGGGCTGGGGGTGGCATTCCACGATCATAGTGACAGCCTGAAAAACCAGGCCAATGCCCGTATCGAGTTGACCAGTGTCTCGGATCTTGATCGCTTGGCATTGGCCTTAGTTGATGCGGAATCAAAACAGGATATTCGGCTCTCCCGGGATGCGACCGATAGCGGCGACACCCACGACACGCTGGATACTG
>JACZQS010000228.1 GCA_022545625.1 Pseudomonadota bacterium | reverse complement strand
CCTTGTAGAGACCGGCGAGTTGGACTGGTTAAATCCACCGCTGGAGTTTATCGAGCGTGACCCTGATATTCCTTTGAAACAGTCAGGCGAGACTACACGGTCACCGCTACGTGTCGGCATGGTGGATTCAGGCGTCAACTATCGCATAGCCGAGATAAATCGCCATCTGGCCAGAGACCCCAACAACAATCTGATCGGTTACGATTTCTGGGATCAGGATCGCCTACCCTACGATGCACATCCGCTGAAATCCAAATTCTTTGTGCAACGTCACGGCACCCGTACCGCATCGTTGTTGTTACGCGAGGCACCCGGAATTGAACTGGTGCCCTATCGTTATCCGCGGCCCGACATGTCGAGAATGAAGGCCCTTGTGGAGCACGCCTACCAAAATCAGGTCACTATTTTAGGCATGCCGCTCGGCAGCAACCAGGCGCATGAGTGGTACGCATTCGAGCAGGTAGCGCGTGCCCATCCGGATATCCTGTTCATAGTCTCAGCAGGGAATAATGGCCGCGATATCGACGATGAACCGGTTTACCCGGCTGCCTTCGATCTAGCCAATATGATAGTGGTGACCTCGGCAGACGATTTCGTGCGGCCCGCTGATCGCACCAATTGGGGGAAAGTAGCGGTCGACTACCTGATTCCGGCTGAGAATATTGCGCTGATAGATTACTCCGGGGATGCGATCAATGCTTCGGGTTCGAGTTATGCCGTCGCGCGTATGACTGCGTTTGTGGCTAAACTAAAAATGTCTCATCGGCAATGGACTGCTCCGGACATCGTCGCCGAATTGCACCGACGCTTTGGTGGTGACCGTGCAAGTGACAGTACGCTGGACTGGGTCAGCAGTGGTTATATCGCTGATCCTCTGGCAGGTGCTCCCGTTCTAAAAAAACAACTCCCCAACCTGGTCATCACGCCTTCCGAAAAGATCCCGGGATTCCATCTAGCGCTTAATATTCTAGTGCTGGACCCTCGCTGGACGCATCAACGTATCGAGCAGGCGGTGCAGATGGCGTACGACATCCTGGCGCAGTGCACAATCGCTCCAGGTGATGTGTCGATCTATTCAGTTGTTGGGGACGACTACCTTCGCGATCTGTCTACTGGTAGCGCTCGCACTCTACTTGAAGCGACATCGACGACAGACACGACCTTGGTTTTTGCGCGGGATACGCGAATGCAGGAAGCGTTCAGCGGTGAAGCGTTTGGTCTGGGTAATACCGGTAATCGACCATGGCTGACCAACAGCGTGTGGTTAATGCCCGATATCGAGGACGCGGGAATAGCGCTGGCACACGAACTGTTCCATGTCATCGCCAATAGCGGCGAGCACATCGAGGGGTCTGAAAATTTAATGCAGTCCCGTACTCATGCAGAAAGCCTGAAGTTGTCGCCAGAACAATGCGAGCGAGCACGAGTCACCGGCGTGGGCAATCGACTGCTGAAAGATGACCGAATCCAGTGACAATATCGTTATTTTAAAGCATCCGTTAAAATCAAATCGTGGCTTATCAAGGATGATGATCGCCCAGGCGTGATACCGGAATGACACTGACACCCTCGGCATCACCGGTGATTCTGGTTTTTACACCGTAGACCTCGGCAATATTTTCGGCAGTCATTATTTCGGTCGGGGTCCCAGCGCAGTGCAATTCACCGTGATTGATTAAATACAGGCGATCACAAAAGCGCGCCGCGAGGCTGAGATCGTGGAGTACGACCACCGCGCCCCGGCTGTCGCGAGCATGGTCGCGCAGAATTTCCATTACATGTAACTGGTGGTAGGGGTCGAGTGCTGCAACCGGTTCGTCGGCGAAGATGAGTTGCGGGTCGGTTGCGAATATGCGGGCCAACATGACCAGGGTCTGTTCACCCCCGGAGAGTGTCGTCACAATGCGGTTACGATAGGCCAGGGTTTCGGTGATTTTCATCGCCTGTAATACTTTTTCATCGTCCTCGGCCGAGGCATCGCGCCACCACTTTTGATACGGAATACGTCCAAGCCCGATTATTTTTTCGACCGTGATTGGCCAGTAGGCTTTCGCACCCTGTACCAGGTAGCCGATACGCCTGGCACGTTCTTCGGCAGAAAGCTCATTGACATCTCTGCCCTCATATAAAATCTCACCGCTATGCGCCTGCTCGACACAGGTTAGCAGCCTTAACAGGGTACTTTTGCCCGCTCCATTGGGGCCTATCAAACCAACCAGTTCTCCGGGCTTCACTTCTATGTCGATACCCTCAAGGATCGACAGATCACCGATCCGATAGCTCAGGTTGGTTCCGCTGAGCAGGCTCATAGTAGCGTGTTCCTCGTTTTCAGGATCAGGAAAAGGAAGAAGGGGCCACCGACCAGCGAGGTAAAAACACCGAGTTTAAGCTCACCACCGCTGGATAACAATTGCACAGCTATATCAGCAGTCACCAGTAATATGGCCCCACCGAGGGTACTCGCCAGTAGCAGTCGGCGTGGCTCATGGCCGACGAACGGCCTGATCAGATGCGGCACCACGAGGCCGATGAAACCGATGTTTCCGGCAACCGAGACCGCTGCACCGACACTGGCGGCGACGCCTATCACCAGAGTCCAACGCAGGCGTTTGACATCGAAGCCCATCGAGGACGCGGTTTCTTCGCCGAGTGTGAGCGCGTTAAGAAACCTGCCGCAATATAAAATAATCCCCCAGCCCACCAGCATGAACGGCAGCGCGATCATTAATTCATTGATACTGCGGTTTGACACCGAACCCAGCAACCAGAATACAATTTCCTGGATCGCATAGGGATTGGGTGCGAAGTTAAGCGAAAGCGCAATCAGCGCACCGCCGATGGCGTTGATCGCAACACCGGCAAGAATAAGCGTCACGTTCGACCGGCTGTTGCCGATCAGCATAAAAATGATGACCACCGATACGAGTGCTCCTGCTAATCCGCCGAATGGCAGCGCAAACCAGGCTATATTCGCGTAGCCAAAATAAAACACCAGGACCGCGCCGAGCGCTGCGCCGTTCGATACCCCGATAATACCGGGCTCGGCAAGGGGATTACGAAATAAACCCTGTAATGCAGCGCCCGCCAGGCCTAGCGTCGCACCGATAAAAAGTGCCAGTAAGGCTCGCGGCAGGCGGATATCGAACAGGATCAGGGAGCCGATCGATGATTCTTTTTGAATCCAGTTCATCGATGCTTCGACGATGCTGATATCCACCGGGCCGACTAGCAGTGCGCAGTAAAAAACCACGGCCAGGCAAATCCCGAGGCCAGCTAATAATGGAACGGTGGGAATCGCTTTAAATTTCACCGTTTCTTCGCCATGTAATCGATCGCCTCGGTAACCATCGGGCCAGCGCAGGCACGCAGGCGCGAGGGAATAAACAGGAGTTCCTTATTGTCCACTAGCTTATCGAGTACCGGGTGGCCGAGATAGCTGCTCGCCAGCGAATCGCGATTAAACACATGGTTATCGAGTTGGAGAAAATCGGGCCTGGCCTCGATCACCTTCTCCAGCGAAATTTTCTTAAAGCCGACTATGCCCATTTCCGCCGAGAGGTTACGAAAGCCGGCATATTTCAATACATCATTTTCCAGGGTGTTAGCGCCGATCGTATAGCCATTGGGTGAGTAGATGATCATGGTTTTCTCGGGCCGATGGGCATAACGAGCCTGGATTTCTACGATCTCCCGCTTCATTTTCGCAATCATGCTCGCGGCCCTGGCCTGGTTTCCGGTCCACTCACCAAAGCGGGTAAGCAGCGTATAGATTTCTTCAATCGTCGTCGGCAAAGTCACGAGATTGACCTCGTAACCGAGCTGCCTGAGAAAACGCGTGGTATCCCTTGCGGCAAAATGGCTACCCACGATCAGGTCGGGCCGGTACGGAATAATCTCCTCTACCGAGGCATTATTGAGCGGAATATCACCGACCGCATCGGCCATGTATGACATTTGCAGGTTGGTTGCCGAGGTGGTCAAGGATGCAATTTGTGATCGCTGCGCCATCATCAACAGCAGCTGATCGGTACACAATCCGATCGAAACAATTCGCTGTGGCCTGACCGCCGAACCACCCGCGGCCGATGAGTGAGATGACAACACTGCAAGTATAATCATCAGCGCCGACAGAACCGAAGTATAGCTTTGTTGGTTCATCGTCGGATGAAATGATCGGTAAGTGAATATTTGTAGAGAAACATCAGGAAAATCATCTGCACGAATTTCTGATAGGAACCGCTGGTAATACCTAACCATCCTGTCCTGTTTCCAGGCTGCCTCCACGGGTAAGACGTCACTAGACTGTCAGGCTCGGTGGTTACAGTAGCCGCAATCTCCTTGCGGTATTCGGCGCTGGCACTGTTGTGTAATTTGAGGCCTTCGACGATATATCCCAGGTACTCAGGCGAGGGTTTCAAGTTCGGGAAATACGCCGACGAGTACACCACCAATCTCACCAAGCTGCTCAAG
>JACZQS010000227.1 GCA_022545625.1 Pseudomonadota bacterium | reverse complement strand
ACCAGTTGGCTGTATAGCTGCTTTTCGGCCTCTAGTTCAAATCGCTCGACTATCACTCCGGCAGCGGGATCGAGTTTCTGCTTTTTGAGGATATTCGAAATGCGCTTGTTTGCTGCGGCCAGGGCTAGCGCAGCATCGTTCGATTGAAACTGGTTCAGGGCCTGAATTCTTCGATCGCAATCCCGCAGCACCGTCGGCCGATCGCAGGCCACCGCATCGACGATATCAAATCCGATACCCTGTTCCTGGTAATAGGCCCTGAGCCGATCAAAGATATAGTCAATCACTTCAGCTTCGACACCATCGGTATCAATTTTCTGCGCCAATCCTTCGCTCGCTTTACGGCACAGTTCGGCCAGATCCAGCGGCAGGGATTTTTCAATCAGGATACGAACCACGGCTAGCGCGGCTCGTCGCAGGGCAAAAGGATCTTTCACACCGGTGGGCTTCTGTCCCACGGCGAAAATACCGGTTAGACTATCCAGTCGATCAGCCAGCGCCAGGCACTGAGAGATCTTGCTTTGCGGCAAATCATCACCCGCATATCTCGGCCAGTAGTGCTGTTCAATAGCCTCGCTAACCCCCTTTAACTCCTTGTCGTGAAGGGCGTAGTAGCGACCCATGATGCCTTGCAATTTGGGAAATTCTCCCACCATTTCAGTCATCAGGTCACATTTACATAATAGGGCAGCACGCCCGACATGGTCCCGGTCGGCCTTTAACTGGCCGGCGATATAATCGGCCAGACCAGCAATGCGTTCGCTCTTGTCACCGATGCTTCCCAGTCGTTCCTGAAATATGACCTCATCGAGCCGGGGCCGGAGATTTGACAAGGGTTGCTTTTGATCCTGCTGATAAAAAAAGCGTGCATCAGAGAAACGTGGACGTATCACGCGTTGGTTACCTGCGACCACTACCTCTGGCCTTTTGCTGTCGATATTAACGATCGCAACAAAATGCGGTAGCAGGGCCTCTTTCTGATCGAACACCGCAAAATATTTCTGATTATCCTGCATCGTCATCACCAGTACTTCCTGCGGCAGTTTGAGAAATTCTTGGTCAAACCCGCCGCATATTGCTACCGGATACTCGACCAGTGCAGTCACTTCTTCGAGTAGTGATTGATCAATCCTGGCATGGCCCCCGAGTTTCGCAGCATTATCTATTATCAATGATCGAATCGTAGATTGACGTTGCTCGAAACTGGCTACTACCATTCCCTGAGAACGCAGGATATGTTCATAGTCTGCAGCCCGGGTTATTGCGATTTCGCCCGGCGCATGGAATCGATGCCCGCGACTGACTGCAGCCGAACCAACACCGAATATTTCGCCCTCGACCAATTTTGAATCGATCATCATTACCAGCCATCTTAGCGGGCGCACAAACTCGTCGTTTCGCGTCCCCCAGCGCATGCGTTTCGGAATCGGTAGCCTGGCCAATGCATCGGCAACCAGGGCAGGTAGTATCGATGACAAACTGAGGCCTGCTTCGGTCTTTTCAAAATACAACCAGCTGCCCTTGTCGGTCTTCCGACGGCTTAGCTGGTCGAAACTGACGCCACAGGATTTTGCGAACCCCAGTGCGGCACTGGTGGGTTTGCCCTTCTTATCTAGTGCTGCCTGCAATGCCGGCCCGCGTTTCTCAACCAGCTGATCAGCCTGCTGGGTGGGTACTTGACGCAGCAGCATAGCCAGTCGACGCGGGGTTGCAAATACCTCGACCTCGGCTGGCGCCAGCCCACTGGCGTCGAGCGCTGAGCGCACCAGTTCAGCAAAATCTCGCGACAGGGATTTTAGAGACCTGGGAGGCAGTTCTTCGGTGCCGAGTTCAATCAAACAATCCTTATTCACCACTTTCCACCCCGGACAGTAAAGGAAATCCGAGCGCTTCTCGGGACTCGAAATATACCTGGGCGACGTCGCGTGACAAGGTTCGCAGGCGCAATATATAGCGTTGGCGTTCGGTAACCGAAATGGCGTGACGCGCATCGAGCAAATTAAACGCGTGCGATGCCTTCATTACCTGCTCATAGGCCGGTAGGGCTAGCTTATTATTGATTAAATCCTGTCCCTGTGCTTCGCAGACGTCGAACCATCCAAACAATTCTTTTATCCCAGCCAGTTCAAAATTGTAGATCGATTGTTCCACTTCATTCTGGTGATAAATATCGCCATAACTAATATCGCCCTGCGGCCCGCTTGCCCAGAGCAAATCATAAATACTGTCGACACCCTGCATATACATCGCGAGGCGTTCGATACCATAGGTAATTTCACCCGATACCGGCCTGCACTCCAGACCGCCAACCTGCTGAAAATAAGTGAACTGGGTGATTTCCATGCCATTCAGCCAGACTTCCCATCCCAGGCCCCAGGCGCCCAGTGTCGGCGACTCCCAGTTGTCCTCGACAAACCGAATATCGTGCACCAGGGAATCAAAGCCCAGTTTCTGCAGGGACCCCAGGTAGATTTCCTGAAAATCATCAGGGGAAGGCTTGAGTAACACCTGGAACTGAAAATAATGCTGCAAGCGATTCGGATTTTCACCATATCGTCCATCGGTGGGGCGCCTGCTCGGCTGCACATACGCCACTCGCCAGGGTTCGGGGCCTATCGCGCGTAAAAATGTCGCCGGGTGAAAGGTGCCAGCACCAACTTCCATATCCAGAGGTTGGAGTATCACGCAACCCTGCTGCGACCAGTAGTTTTGCAATGTCTGGATGATATCCTGGAAGCTACTTACGCCAGCTGTTGATTGGTTGCTCATCTATCTCGACGCACCGAAAAAATTCGCGTGATTATAACTAACTGCACCCTTTTCCTCATGTTTTTTCAACCGGATTGTCCGCGGTTCGAAAATAAATGCCATGCCTGGACTGCCTTCATGCGTTGTTGTGTTCTACACTCAACTGGGTAATGATGCAGGCCAGGATGTTCTTCGCCCCACTATTAACCCATTACGGACATGCACCGCAACGGACTCGTCACGTCCGTGCGGCAATGTACTGTGTTTGATTGCTAGATTAAACTATGACCTATCATTTTAAACAGTGGCTGATATCGCTGAAGCACTATGTGCAGATGTGCCTATTCATATCCGGACCAGATCGCCTGCCTGGAGGTTTTCACAGTATCCTGATCAGTCTGTTTTTCTATTGCCTTATCGGTTTTTCTCTGGTCGACGAACAACACAGCTACTCGACTATAATGGCGCAGATTGCGATTGAACTAAGCCTGCTGGCAGGGTTCATCTACACCGGGCTGAGGTGGAAAAATATGTTAATCCGCCTGACCCAATCATTTTCTGCCCTGCTAGGCATCAATTTGGTTATCAGTGCTGTCAGCATCCCGGTCTATCAAGCCCTGATCGAGGAATATGGTAGCGTCGGCGATGGTGAAATTAACCGAAATTTATTAAATGCAACGCTACTTATCCTGTTCTGGAATTTGTCGGTAATGTCCCTGGTCCTCAAACAGGCGCTCGATATCAATACCCTGCTAGCAGCTATGATTTCGTTTAATTATTTCATGGTTTATCAGTTTCTGATTGTCTGGTTATTTTAATGAAGATTTATATCCTTGGTATCTGTGGCACCTTCATGGCTGGCCTGGCACTGCTCGCGCGTGAACTCGGGTTCGAGGTCACAGGTTCCGATTCTCGAATGTACCCGCCGATGAGTACGCAACTCGGCACGGCCGGTATCCAGTTACACGATGGCTATGATGCAGAAGGCTTGATGGCCGATGTCGACCTGTACGTCATCGGTAACGCTATCACGCGTGGCAACCCGCAATTCGAGTATATCCTCGATAATAACCTGCCCTACATTTCGGGGCCTCAATGGCTTTATGAGCAGGTGCTTAAGGATCGCTGGGTGATGGCGGTAGCCGGAACCCATGGGAAAACTACAGCCAGCAGTATGCTCGCCTGGATATTGCAGCAGAATGGGTTAAATGCCGGTTACCTGATCGGCGGCATCGGCAATAATTTTTCTCAATCGGCCAGTTTGGGTGACGATCCATTTTTCGTGATTGAAGCCGACGAATACGACACCGCCCTTTTCGACAAGCGCTCCAAGTTTATCCACTATCATCCCCGTACACTGATATTAAATAACCTCGAGTTTGATCACGCCGATATTTTTGACGACCTCGCCGCCATCCAGCGCCAGTTTCACCACCTGGTGCGCATGATGCCAGCAAGCGGACTGATTATTCACAATGGTGATAGCAAAGCGCTCGACGAGGTGCTGTCGATGGGTTGCTGGACTGATTGCCTGAGCTTTGCGGCTGACAATGACGCCGTTGATTTCAGGCTCGGCAAAGACAACCTGCTTATCGATCAACAGGAAGATAAACAGTATCGATTAGAGCTGAAACAAACCGGTAGTTTCAATTCGATGAACGCGGTGGCAGCCGCGCTTGCCGCCAGACACGCGGGTGTTCCGTTACAGGCGTCGATCGAAGCACTGCAACTGTTTGGAGGCGTTAAGAGACGCCA